>JAQZAY010000332.1 GCA_029239415.1 Pseudomonas sp.
CTTCCAGGTCATGCCCTTGCATGGCTACACACGGATGTTCGAGCGCATGCTCGATCTTCCGAACATCGACGTGCTGCTGGGCACGGACTTCAAGGCAGTGCGGGACCGGGTCAGCTATCGGCACCTGGTCTATTGCGGGCCGGTCGACGAATATTTCGACTATTGTTTCGGACGCCTGCCGTACCGTTCGTTGCGCTTCGAGCACACCACCGTGGAGCAGGAACAGTTCCAGCCCGTGGCCGTGGTCAATTACCCGGACGAGGCGGTACCCTACACGCGCATCACCGAATACAAGCACCTCACCGGCCAGAAGCACCGGTTCACCAGCATCACCCGCGAGTACCCCTGTGCCGAGGGCGACCCGTACTACCCGGTTCCACGCCCTGAAAACGCCGAGCTCTACAAACGCTACAAGGCCCTGGCCGACGAGACACCTGGGGTGACATTCCTGGGACGCCTGGGGACCTACAAGTACTACAACATGGATCAGGTGGTCGGGCAGGCGCTTGCCTTGTACCAGCGCATCGCCCAGGAAGCAGGCGTGGCGCTGGAGCCCCATGAGGTCGAGCCCGGTTGACTGGCCCGGGGGAGGTCGGCACTGCGTCGTCGCAAGGGTTGTTCCAGAGCTTCCTGATGGCAGGCTACGAGTGTTCGACGCACCGGCGCCGCGACGGCCGGCGCCTGGACATGCTCCAGGCGACGGGCCACGCGCGCTGGGCCGAGCGTGACTACCGGCAACTTGCGCACCTGGGCGTGCGCTGCGCCCGCGACGGCTTGCGCTGGCACCTGATCGATCGTCCAGGCGTGGGCTACGACTGGAGCAGCTTCCTGCCCATGCTCCGGGCTGCCAAGGACAATGGGGTGCAGGTGATCTGGGACCTGTGCCACTACGGCTACCCGGATGACCTGGACATCTGGCGCCCGGCCTTTGTCGAGCGCTTCGCCCGCTTCGCCGGCGCGGTTGCGCGGTTGCTCCAGGAGGAGGGCATCGACACACCGTTCTACTCGCCTATCAACGAGATCTCCTTCTGGAGCTGGGCCGGTGGCGATGTCGCCTACTTCAGCCCAGGTGCCCGTGGCCGGGGCCAGGAGCTCAAGCACCAGCTGGTGCGCGCCAGCATCGCGGCGATCGATGCCATCCGCGAGGTGGCGCCCAGCGCGCGATTGGTGCAGTGCGACCCCTTGATCAACGTGCTGCCCTCATCGCACCGCGTCGATGACATCGATGCGGCGGAAGCCTACCGGCTGGCGCAGTTCGAGACCTGGGACTTGCTCACCGGCAGGCTCTGGCCGGGGCTGGGTGGCCAGGAACACTACCTGGACATCGTCGGGGCCAATGTCTACCCCTACAACCAGTGGGTCTACAAGGGCGCCAAGATCCCGTTCGCAGATTCACGGTTCCGGCCGCTGGCGGGCATGCTGAGCGAACTGTACACGCGCTATCGCCGGCCGATGCTGCTCGCCGAAACGGGGGGCGAGGACGTGCTGCGCGTGCCCTGGTTGCGGTATGTCGGCGAGCAACTGGCGTTGGCATTGCAACGGGGCCTGCCAGTGGCGGGGGTCTGCTGGTATCCGTGGCTCGACTATCCGGGCTGGGATGACGAGCGCTATTGTTCGGCAGGGGTATTCGGGTATCCCGACGGGCAAGGTGAGCGGGCGCCTTTTCATCCCCTGTGGGTCGAGATGCAAGCATTGCAGGAGCGGTTCGCCAGGGCGCCGGGGAGCGATGGGCATTGATCTTCCTTCCCGGCGCACGCAGCTCGGTTGAACGGCCCTGCAGGGACGGGGGTCTGTGACTGGGCATCGGTAGAGGAGCCATCGTCATGCCCAACCTTGAAACCCTGCTCGAAGAACTGTTGCTCGCCCGCGGCCCCGGAGGCCAGGAAGACGAGGTCCGCACGATCTGCCAGCGTGAGCTCACCCGGCTCTGCGACGAGGTCATGGTCGATCGAGCGGGCAATGTCTGCGGGGTGATCCGCGCCGCGGGCAATGCCGATCCGGCGAACGCGATCCGGGTCATGGCGCATCTGGACGAAATTGCCATGATCGTGCGCAAGGTCAGGTCCGATGGCACCCTCGAGGTGGTCGCGCTGGGCGGTGTCGAACCGATCTGCTTCGGCGTGTGCCCAGTGGAGATCCTAGGCGATGTCGATTGCCTGCCAGGCGTGTTGTCCTATGGTTCGATGCATAACAGTGGCGGTACGCAAAGCGGGCGGGACGTGCTGTCGGGCAATGTGCAGTGGCAGGACGTGCATGTGGTCACCCGCTGCTCGCCCGAAGAGCTCAAGGCGCACGGGGTTCGGCCCGGCAGCCGCGTGGTGCTGGCCCGGCACTGGCGCCAGCCCTTCCGGGTCAGGGACTGCGTGGCGGCGCACTTTCTCGATGACCGGGCGCCGATGGCAGCCGTGCTGCTGGCCGCGCAACAGATAGGCGAAAGAAGGGCATCGCTTGCACAGGATGCATGGTTTGTCTTCACCACGCTCGAGGAAGAATCCAACGCAGGCGCCATGTACGCTGCCTCTCGCCTTCCAGGCGATACCACCCTGGCGGTGGAAGTAGGACCGGTGCTCGAGGAGTACGGCACGCAGTTGTCGGCCGACCCGATCATCAACGTCGGTGACCAGAAGGGCTATTACACGCGCTCGGTGGTCGATGCGCTGATCGCCGCCAGCCGCCGTGCAGGCTACGAGCCACAGGTCGCGCTGCTGGTGGACTTCGCCTCCGACGCCAGCGCGGTGCTGAGCCAGGGCACCGTGGCCCGGGCGGGCTGCCTGGCCATTCCCACCGAGAACACCCATGGCTTTGAAATGGTGCTGTACGAAGGTGTCAGAGCCTGCGCCGCCACCCTGGCCGAGTTTCTCCTGCAGCCACCCGGCGAGCCGGCCTGAACGCTACCAGAGCGCGGCCGCACCGGCCCCGATCACCCGCTCGAACACCGCGATCGCCTGGTCTACCTGCGCCTGTTGCGTATAGCGACCCAGGCTCAGCCGCACGCTGCTGCGTGCCTGGGCCTCATTGAGCCCCAGTGCCAGCAGCACATGGGAGACGGCGTTGCTGGCCGAGTTGCACGCCGAGGTCGAAGACAGCGCCAAGTCGCCCGCCAGGGCGGCGCTGTTGAAACCCCGGGCCTCGATGTGCAGGTTCAAGGTATGGGGAATGCGCTCGCTGGCGCTGCCATTGAGCCTGACCCCGGGAATCAGCAGCAAGCCTTCGAGCAACCGCTGGCTGAGCCTGGCGATCCGCTGGTGCTCGCTGTCGCCCGGTTGGCCGGCGAGCGCGAAGGCACTTCCCATGCCCACGATCTGGTGGGTGGCCAGCGTACCCGAGCGCAAGCCGCCCTCATGGCCGCCGCCATGGATCTGCGCGCGCAGTGCCGGCCGCGCGCGGGGCCCGACATACAGCGCGCCGATGCCCTTGGGCCCATACACCTTGTGGGCTGAAAACGACATCAGGTCCACGGGTACCTGCTGCAGGTCGACCAGCAGCTTGCCAATCGCCTGGGCGGCATCGACATGAAACAGCGCACCGTGTTCACGGACAATGGCGCCGATGCTGCCAAGATCGGTAACCGTCCCGAGTTCGTTGTTCACCGCCATCAGCGATACCAGCAGGGTATCGGGCCGAAGCGCGGCACGTACAGCCTCTGGCTGGATCAGGCCCTGCGCGTCCGGCAGCAGGCGCGTGACCGCAAAACCCAGGCGTTCGAGCTCATTGACGGTATCCAGCACCGCCTTGTGCTCCAGTGCACTGGTTACCAGGTGACGGCGTTCGCCCGCATCCTGGGCGATACCCTTGATGGCCAGGTTGTTCGATTCGGTGGCTCCGGAGGTCCATACCACTTCCTGCGGCCGGGCGCCGACACGCTCGGCAACCTGCTGGCGCGCTTGCTCGACCGCCTTGCGTGCCGCCTGGCCGAAGGCGTGGCCACTGGACGCCGGGTTGCCGAAGTTGGCCTGCTCGCCAAGGCAGGCGACCATGGCCTCGATGACACGTTCGTCGACCGGGGTCGTGGCAGCATAGTCGAAGTACAAGGGAGTCTGATTCATGATGGCGGCGGGTCCGTTCGATGGCAGGGCGCCGAGAGTCGGCGATCATCGAAAAATGGTACTAAGCCCCATGAAGAAATTTTTTATCTTTTATTCAGGCAAGATCTGGAAGTGGTCAATATTTTGCTGCGGTTTTGTGATTATTGGAAAAAATATTCTTCCCTTTGCGTTTGTCGATAAAAGCTTATTCTCACGAGTTAGGCTTTCATGGCCACGTTCATGCCATTCGGTCATC
>JAQZAY010000023.1 GCA_029239415.1 Pseudomonas sp.
GCGTCAGGGCATCCGTTGTATCTGCGCCGCGGCGCGCAGTCGCTGGCGTACCGTTTGCCGGGACTGGGCTTGCAGTTCACCGGTGAGGGCTGCCTTGGCCAGCTCCAGGCCCTGCTTGCGTATGACCAAATTACTATCACTTTGGTTCTCCTGGTCTTGCGTGCCCTGCAGGTGTTCACGGTTGGCCGCGAAGTAGGCCTGGACCTGCGCCTCGCTGGGCGGTTCTACCGCCGACAACAGGGCGAAGACTTGCTGGGAGGCCATTTCGTGACGAGTGTAGTCGGCAAAGCTTGCACGATCGAAACCCGCGTCGGACAGGCGCTGGTCGAACATTTCCGCCGTCCCGAAGAGCCGCTCGACTTCGCCGACGAAGGCAGACACCTGGGCATCGGTGACCTCTACCCCGCGACGTTGGGCCTCCTGCCATAGCAGCTCCTTGTCGATCAGCTCGTCCAGCGCCTCCTCGCGAAGTCGCTTGTACAGCGACGGGCTGCGGATGCTGGTAAGCGCACGGCCCTGCGCCGCCAGGTAGTCGGTGAAGTAGCGCTCCAGGCGCATGACACTGATGTCCACGCCATTGACCCGCGCCGCTGGACGCGAATCGGCCCACGACCATTGCACGACGCCCGCCAGCAACAGCACCATCAGCCAGAGCAGTACGATACGCATGGCAATCTCCTCTCAAGGGATATCCGGCACCGGCCGGTATGGCGCGACAGCGCGAAATTGCAGCCCTGCCGGTTGTGTCATCAGCACCGTGACCACGTGGGCACCGGCCAGGCCATGGCGGCGCCCGGGGCCAAAGCCCAGTGCCGGGGTCAGGCCGGTATCGACGTCGTGCAGGCCCTCCAGCGCTCGTAACAGCTGTTCGCGGCTCGCATCGCGGCCCACCTGGCGCAGTGCTTCGGTGAACAGCCGCAAGGCGCACCAGGTGGACACCTGCAGCGAGCCCTGGCGACCGTCAAGGCCCTGGCGTTGCTGCAGCGCCGTGATCATCGCCCTGCCCTGCCCGGTCCAGTCGCCGGGCACGAACGGATAGGCCAGGAACACCCGCTCCGACCAGGCTGGCGCCAGGCCCGTGATCACGCTGGCGACCTGGCTCGACGCCGCGAACAGGTAGGGCGTGCGCCCGGCCGCCTGCAAGCGCGCGGACAAGTCGCCGAAGGCGGCGCCGCGACCGAGAAAGAACAGTCCCTCGCCCTGCACCGCTTCGCCGCTGTAGGCCAGGACCGGCAGTGGCGCCCAGCCCAGCTGCTGCAGCCGTTCCTGCAGTGCCTGGGCAGGCGCCGCCTGGTCATCCCCGGCGTACACCACCCTGACCGTCCCCGGGGCCAGCTTCAAGGCCTGCCCGCCATAGTTGGCCAGGCTCAGCAACTGGTCGCGCAGGTCGGGCAGCGGATCGAATACCTGGGTCCCACCGCCACCGCGCGGCGTGCTGCCGATCAAGGGCACCCCGGCCTGTTCCAGCAGGCTGCCCAGTCGCGTGTCGAGCATCGGCGCCAACGGCGCAAGCAAGGCGAATACCCGCTCCTGCTCGATCAGCCGGGCCAGGGCGAGCTCGGCGCTGGCTTCATCCGGGCCGGGATCGAGCGACACCAGCTGCAGGCGCCGGCCGTGCATGCCGCCTTGGTGGTTGAGTTGCTCGATGCCATCCTCGAGCACCGCGCGCACCACCCGCCCGGCCTCGGCCAGCGGGCCTTGCTCGGGCAGCAGGGTACCGACGCGCAGGAGGTCTTGCTCCACCCCGGGATCACGCTCCTCGCCCAGGCGCTTGAGGTAGGCGGTGAGGTTGCGCTGGTCGGCCATGCTCAGGACAAACCGCGGCATGGCAGGGTCCAGGCGATTGCCGGCCGGATCCAGGCCTTGCTGGACGGCCCGCGCCACACTGCCCTCGGCATACGCCGGGTAGCTGCGCCCATTGGCCTGGCGATCACCCTGCCCCCGTGCCAGGCGCTGCCAGTCCAGCGACGGTGGCCGCACGCTGCCCTCGGCCCGCCCGCGGCCGTCGTTGCCGTGGCATCCGGCGCAAGGCAGCACGCTTGCCGGCACCAGCATGTCGCTGCTACCGACGCGCGCCATCACCTGCGCATCGCTGCTCGACACCCCCTCACGGTACAAGCGTTTGCCAGCCTGCTCCGCGGGGGTCAGCTCGATGGCCGCGACCGCACAGCTCAGGCTCAGCCCGATGCACAGCGCCAGGAGCCGGCCCATGGCGCTTACCGCCCCGCCAGGGGTTGGGCGAGCAGCTGCATGCGCTGGGCAATCGAGGCGGCCGGCGCATCCGGGCGAATCTTGCTCCAGCGCTTGCCTGCCACGTCACCGGCGATCAGCTGGGTCGAGTGCTGCTCCGGGCTGGGCAGGAAGTGGCCCAGGCGCCCCAGCACCAGGTCGACCCGGGCCTTGTCGCCGGTCAGGAACAGCCAGTTCGGGCCGTCCACGCCCTGCTTGCGGGCAAACGCCTTGAGCGCCTCGGGGGTGTCGTTGAGCGGATCGCTGCTGATGGAGATGAACGTCACCTGGCTGGCGACCTGCTCGCCCATGGCCTCTCGCACCTCGCGTAGCTTGCGGGTGATCAGCGGGCAGGCATCGCTGCAGTGGGTGAAGATCACGTTGAGCATCACCACCTTGTCCTTGAGCACATCGCTGTAGAAGCGCAGCTCCCGGCCGTTCTGGTCCTTGAGCACGGTGTCGGTGAACCAGGCCTGGGGATCGCGGGTGCCACTGCTGCTGGCAGGCGCTGTAACGGGCGTAGCAACCGGGGCTGCGGCCGTGGCGGGAGCCGTGGCCGGCGCGTGGCCCTCGTGCGCCAGGGCCACCGAGGAGAGGATCCACAGGCAGCCGGCCAGCGCCAGCCAGTCGAGGCCGCGCATGCCTGGGCGCTGATGACCGTGGCGGTTCATGGTTGCACCTCCTGGTCATCCGGGGTGCCGGCGATCGCGGTATGGTGGGCGTGGACCCTGTGGGCGCTCAAGCGGTCGATCTCGCCGACCAGCACGGCCGGGTCGGTGAAGCCGTAGTAGCGTGTCCAGCGGCCGGTGCGCCCGTCACCGACCAGGATCAGCGGCGGGTGCTGGCCCAGGTCGGCGCTGAAGCTGCCCAGGCCCTTCAGGGTCTCGGTAATGGCATACGGCGAGCCGGTCAACCAGCTCCAGCCGGGGCCATGCTGGAATGCCTTGGCATAGCTTTGCAGGCGCTTGGGGTCATCGCGCTGCGGATCGACACTGATCGACACCAGTCGTACTTCCTCGCCTACCCGCCCGCCCAGCTGCTGCTGGACCTTGCCCATGATCGAGGACACTACCGGGCACACCGTGGTGCAGCTGGTGTAGATGAAGCCCATGACCACCAGGCGATCACCGACCAGGTCCTTCTCGAGGCGCACCGGCATGCCGTCCTGGTCCAGCAGCCCGACGTCGGCGAAACGCACGTCGGCTTTTTCCTGGTGCGCCGCCGGCGCCTGGTGCCCGGCGTGGGCATCATGGTCATGGCCGCCGTGGGCCAGTGCCAGGTGGCTGGCCAGCAGCAGGCCCAGCCCGAGCAGTCTTGCGTGAAAGGCGTTCATCGCACACTCCTTGAATTCCCATGGGAAGCGGTCGTCGTCGCGGCCGGCAGGACGCGCAGGCTGCTGTAGTGCTGTTCGGCAAAGCGGCGCCCCAGCGACGGCGACTGCAGGTGCAGGTACCACGCGCCCGCCTCGCCCAGTTGCAGGCTGGCCTGGTAGACGCCGTCGCCGACCTCCTCGAGCGCAACGCTGCGGGCCAGCGACGACGGCGCCAGGAAGTAGCGCATGCTCAAGTCCTTGAGGCCCCTGCGCGGCTTGCCGTCCTCGCCCAGGATCCGCACCTTGGTGGTGTAGGCGCTGTGCTGCACGGCCGGCTGGCTGGCGGCAATGAACTCGGCCCGCACGCCCTTGTGCTGCGCGGTCCCTGGCGCTGGGGCCACTTCGGTGCTGAAGCAGTGGATGATCTGCGGCTGGTTGAGCAGGAAGGCCACGTCGAACTTGCCCGCCGCCGGCATCTTGATGGTCGATCCATACACCCCTGGCGACACTTCGCGCAGGCTGCGGTCGATGACGATCGCGGCGCGCGCCTGGTGGCCGCGGTTGGTGTAGCCCGACATCGGCGCGTTCATGCCCTCGGCGTAGAAGTAGGTGGTGTTGTCCACCGGGTTGACCACGAACACCGAGTTGTCGTCGCGGGCCACGCTCAGGCCTTGTGCCAGCGGCAGGTCGCCGGCCTGGCGCGGTGCGGCGGGACCGGCCTCGAAGCCCTGGACGATCGGCTCGCGCCCTTCGCCCAGGCTGCCCAGGTTGATCATGCTGACTTTCGGCGAGGCCAGGCCACGCACGTAGGCGTAGCCTTTGGTAAAGGTCAGCTGGTAGGGCTCGGCTGCCACCGGGATGCTGTGGATCAGCCGGTCGTTGCTGGCATCGATCACCAGCGCCCGGTTCTCGAGGGTGTTGAGCACGATGCCGTAGCGCCCGTCGCTGCTGAAGCGCATCGGGCCCAGGCCCTGCCCGGCCTTGACCTTGTGCCGCAACTGGTGGCTGCGGGCATCGATGACGCTGATGCTGCCTTCCTGGCCATCGGCCACGTAGACCGCCTGGGACAGCGCGGAGTAGGACACCGACAGCGGGTGCGGCCCGACTTCGAGGGTCTTGACGATGCGCATCTCGGCGATGTCGATGATGCTCAGGGTGCCGCTGTCGCGGTTGCTGACATAGGCGAAGCGCGAATCGGCACTGAAGGCGATTTCATGGTGTCCGGTGCCGGTATTGAAGAATTTCAAGGTGCTGCGGCTGGGTACATCGATGACCGTGACCCCGCCCTTGGCCGGGTCCTGGCTGTTGTTGCCCACCCACAGCCGGCGCTGGTCCGGCTGCAAGGTGACACGCACCGGTTGCTCGCCAGCGTCCAGGCTGGCGGCACGGCGGAAGGTCTCGGTGTCGATCACCGCGACCTGGCCCAGGTCAGGCATGGACACGAACACTTGCCGGTCATCGCTGGCGGCGATCCAGTCCATGGGCTTGCCCGGCAGTTCGATGCGCGCCAGGGTGCTGGTCACCCCGCCCACCGACACGGTCGGGTCGATCACCGTCAGGCTGGCGTCCTTGTTCAGCACCAGCAGGAAATAGCTGTTGAGGTCGAGCAAAGGCCGCGCGCCGATGCTGCTTTTCAGGAACAGCGCCACCCGCGCCTTGCAGCTGGCATCACGGGTGGCTTCGACCGGCGCGTTCTGCGCCGGGTCGAGCCAGGCGCCAGGTGCCATGCCCGACAGCGGCTGGCCGCTGTTCTGCTCGGTCACCTTGAAGCGCACGTTGGCAAAAGCGCCTTCGCGCAACTCACTGCCTTCCAGCGGCCGGGCCTCGAACTCCACGGTCACGCCGTCCCTGCTCAGCCGGTGCGTGGCCTGCTCTTCGGCAGACTCCTGCAACAGCCCGCGCGGATCGTACCAGAGCTTTTCATAGGCAAGCCCCAGGCCGATCAGCGCTACTCCCACCAGCCCCCCCAGGCATGCGGCGCGTTTCATCTTGTTCATGTCCATGCTCCCCCTGACTGCTTTCTTATTGCGCCGGGGCCGTGGCCGGCGGCGCTTCGTTGGTCACCCGCAGCAGTCCCCAGAGCCCGGAAGTGTTGCCGTAGGCCGCGTAGTCGCGGAACAGGTAGTCCCCCGGCACCGCATTGCCGCCCCCGGCACTGGGCACCATGAAGCTGAAGTGCGCCGCTGGCAGCACGCTCTCCTGGGCGCCGATGTACATCTGCATCGGGTTGTAGCCAAAGCGCACCGAACCGATCCCCGGCAGGCTCATGGGATAACCGTCCGGATCATTCTTCTCGGACTGGTAGGCATGCAGTGGCCACAGGTGCCCGTCGAGCTGGTAGGTGATGCCGCGGCTCCCCCCGCTGGGCATCAGGATGTGGTTGCGCAGCGGCTGGCCAGGCTTGGCCCAGAGGATCGGGGTCTGTGGATCGCCGCCGACCAGGGCGTTGCTGTAGGCCATGTGGGCATTGGGTACATCGCCGAAGCCGTTGCCGTCGGCGTGCCCGAAGGGCGCATCCGGGGCCAGGCCGAAGCGCAGCCACAGCGGCTCGGTCTTGTAGTTCATCGCCATGTTGCCGTTGTCCTTAGGATCCCCCGGCACGCCGTTGCCTTCGGTGGCGATGCCTTCGACCGGCCGGCCATCGGCCCAGCGCATGTTCAGCGCCCGCTGCCAGACAGTGACGAAGTCGCGATAGGCTGCCTGCCCGCTCACTTGCACCGTCGCCGAGGCGCGACTGGCCGCGTCTTCGGTCCAGGTGGCGGTCTGCGGCAGGATGCTCATGGCACCGACCAGGCCTTTCTGCGGTTGCTTGATGAAATCGGCCGGGGTCAGGTTGAGTCCGCCGAACTCGATGGCGGTGGTCTGGATGTTGTCCACGGTGCGGCCCAGCTGGATCACAGGCTTGCCTTCACGCTCCAGGTGACCGGCGTAGTACTGGTACACCTTGCTCGGGTAGGCGCCACTGTTGCCGGACCGTGGTGGCACGGTCTGGGTGGGGTTCAGGCCCACGTTGGCACCGTCGGACTTGGTGATGTCGTAGCTGAGCAGCTGTGCGTGCAGGCCGATGTGACTGGACGGACGCATCATGTTGTTGTTGAAGGCCGTGGAGCCCTCGCTGCCATGGCGGTCGCGCTTGACCACGTTCTGCATCACCGCGGTGCTGGCCAGGTCTGGCATGACCAGGGGCAGGCGGTTCTCCAGGGTCACGCTGATGCAGTCGCCCGCGTTGGCACGCAGCACCAGCGGTTCGACCGGCACACCCGCCTTGAGCTTGCCCGTGGCCGGGTCCAGGTCGGCCTTGCGCACATAGAGCACGGCGGTCGGGTCGTGAAGCGGCGCGCTGTGGCCGCCGATGGTGAAGGTCTCGCCGTCTTCCTCGTCGACGACGGTGGTCTGCGGGATCGACGTGCGGCGGCTGTTGAACACCAGGGTACCGCCATCGGCCTTGAGCGGGCCGCCGACGTGCTGGCCAATGCCGGCCGAGTCGGCAATGCTCACCCCGTGGCGGTTCTCGAGGATGTCGTTGGCCAGCGCCGCGACCACTTCATAGTTGCGCTTGACCGTTGGCCGCGTGCCGATGCCACTGGGGTTGGCGGTATTGCGCGGGCAGATGCCGTCGAAGGCCACGGTGTTGCGTTGTGCCACCGGCTGCGGGTTGTTCGGCAGGGGGAACAGGTCGTTGCGCTGGGCGGTGTAGTTGCGCATCACCCCCCAGATCCCGTTCCAGTAGCCTTCCAGGGCGGCGTCCATCGAGTACAGGTAGTCGCCATTGGCCGCTGCCGAACTCGAGATCATCGAGACAGGTGCCATGAAGCCCAGCTGCTCGGAGATCCCGATCATCTGCGAGGCCTTCCAGCCCGAGTTGGAACTGTTGCCGAAGCCCGTGCCGTTCTGCAGCCACTTGACGCCGTGCAGCGTGAGGTTGTGCTCCTCTTCATGACCGCCGGCATGCACGCGCAGCCGCACGTTGTCGCCGGAGTAGGTGCGCAGCATCGGGGTGAACGGGTCGCCCGGCTCGCTGCCCTTGTTGATGTGCGGCGGGAACCGCGTGGTGCCGCCGGTGGGGCCGACCGCCGAGGTGATCGCCGAAGGCGCCAGGTTCATCGCCGGGATCGCGCGGTCGGTACGGCTCTGCATGGCATAGGCCAGGTCGCCGGCCAGGCCGTCGGCCTGCATGCCGCGCTTGCCGTCCGGAGCCACCTTGTTGGGGTCGAAGACCCGCAAGGCCAGCGGTTCGTTGCGGTAGTTGACGACGAACATGCCAGGGTCATCCACCGAGATCGCCTGCGGGCACGGCCGGTTCGGGCAACCCGGGGCCAGGCCACCGCGCGACTCGACCACGGCTTCCAGCAGGTTGGACGCCTTCTGCCGCACGGGCGGGTTGATGGCGTAGCGGAAGCTGTCGGCGCTGGCCGGGAACGCCTGGGTATCAGGCACGCCATCGGGGCCGGCACCGACGTACACCCCGGCTTCATAGGCATGCTGGAAGTCGCTGTACTCCAGGAAGAACTCTCGATAGCTGTCGTTGCGGCCATCGCCGTCGTGGTCGCCGGTCTTGATCACCGCCTGCCACGAGGTTGGCCCACCGTCCTGGCGGATCGCCGGGTTGTAGAGTTGCTCGCCGGTTTCGGCGTGGTACCAGGTGGAGTTGGCGGGCTCGGCCAGCACGGTGGCGTAGAGGCCCAGCTGCTGGTGGGTCGATGGGCCGAGGTGGTCATGGGTGAAGATGGTGCCCAGGCCCCGGTCGACGTTGTTCACGTTGACCAGCGGGTCTGCGAACCAGCGTTGCATGGCCGTCCGCGCGCCGATCCAGTCAGCGCGGCCGTAGCGCCCGAAGAATGGGTGCTGCCTGGCTTTCGGGCAGGCCGCGGTGCCGTCCCGGGCGTCGCCTTCAGTGCATTCGTTGTACTCGCGGATGGCATGGATGCGCTCGACCACGGTGCCGGGCGAGAGAATGCCGTCTTCGTAGTTCCAGCCGTTGGCCGCACCGTCGGCGGCGGTCAGGTCCCACTTGGGCAGGTGGATGTGCTGGCCGATCACGTCGGTGGGCGTGCGCACCTGGTAGTCGTCCATCTCGTAGAAGGACGGGATCAGGTTGGTGTGCTGGTACATGGTGCAGTCGAAGGTGTTCATGCGCATCACCAGCGGCTCTGGCGGCCGCTGCTTGGTGATGACCGGCCAGGCGTCTTCCCACAGGGCGATGATGCGTGCCTGCGGGAAGTGGTAGCCGACCTTGTTGTACACCGCGTCGAACTGGATATTGGCGCCCTTGTAGATGCGTGGGCTGTCGGCGGTAAAGGCCGATGAGCCACGGAAACTCATGCCGTCCGCACGCTCGCCGCTGTTGTACTCGCCGGCGCCGCCATTGCGGGTCAGGCGCTTGCCGCGGTCGTCCATGCACGGCTCGAAGAACGGCGCGCCGGCCGTTGGCAGCGCACCGTTGGTGCGGAAGGCGCGCGGCACCACCTGGCTGCCTGGCAACAGCGCATAGCTGGCATGCTCGGCCTTGGCATGGAACTGCATGGCCGCCTGCTCGACCTCGGTGCCCTCCTCGGGCAGGTAGATCGCCTTGGCCTTGGTCAGCACCTTGGAGAAGTCCAGCGCGGTGGTGGTGACCTCGGCATGCCCGCCCGCGGCGATGCCGTCCAGCGCGTGGCGGCCCAGGCCGCCGTCCCAGCCATCGACCTGGTTGGGGTCCAGGTTGGCCCACAGGGCCTTGCCGCTGTTCTTCAGCTCGCGCGCCATGGCGGGGTCGAGCATGTCCAGCGGCGGGGTGGGCGGACGCTGGCCGACGCTGCTTTCCATGCCGCCGATCCAGAACGGGAAGCCTGGGTTCTTCAGGCTGCCGTCGGCATTGCGGTTGCTGTCGCTGCGATCGACCAGGGCCAGCGAGCCGATGGCCCGGGGCTCGGCCACTTCATGATCATGGTCATCGCCTTCCTCGTCGTCATCGTCTTCTTCATGGCCGGCCACCAGCTGTTCGGCCAGTTTCGGCACCACGGCGACCTTGCCCGGCATCGGCGCCATGGCCTTGCCCGGCAACGGCACGATCGCCGGGATCGGCGTGCCGGCGACGATCTCGCCGTCGGGCAGCGCCCGGGCGCCGGCTGCCGGCTTGCCGCTGCGCAGGGCAAACGGTGTGCTGTGGAAGCCCTGGGCGCCCTGCTCGCTGACCTCCAGGCGAGTGCCTTCCTCGAACACGTCGTGCACCCGCCACATGGCCCACATGCCCTGGGCGAAGTGCGGGTAGAAGTGACAGTGATAGATGGCATCGCCCGCCACGCGGTTGCGGTTGCCCGACCCGCCGTTGGCGATCTCGTAGGTGTAGCCCCCGCCAGGGCCGATGCCCTGGGCGTCGATGTAGTCGGAGTTGTCGTCGTTGGGGTTGAACAGCCATTGGTGCCCGTGCAGGTGGAAGATGTGCTGCTCATGGCCGTTGTGGCTGTTGCGGAACTTGACGAAATCGCCGATATAGCTGTGGTTGACGTTGGCAGGCTCGGCCGGGTACAGCGCCATGCTGGCCTTGATGCCGACCTGGTCGGCGCGCGGCGTCTCGCCCGGGCGAATGTTCTCCAGGCCGACGTTGGCCGGGACGTCCACCAGCATCGCCACGTCGCCCACGGTGTGGGCGCTCAGGAAGAATTCCTCGTAGGCGCACGACAGGCAGTCGTGCATCGGGCCCACGCCCAGGCGGTTGGCCACGACCTCCGCGCCCATGCCGCCGGATCCGTAGTTGATCATGAAGGAATCGCGGGTGGGCTCCAGCACATGGCCCATGACCGGGTCTGCCCAGTAGCCGGGGAAGGCCTGGGTGGCGGCCACCTCGTCGGCGAACTGCGAGGCGAAGTCGCGGAACGCTTCCAGCCGGTTGGGTACGGCCGGGTTGCGCTTGTTGACGCTTTCCAGCGGATAGGTGCTGCGCGGGAAGCTGCCATCGGGGTTGGGGCCCATGACGATGGCGTCCGATTCGCTGCTGATGATCTCGTTGCCATTGTTCATGGCGATGATCGGCAGCCCGGCTTTGCCTTCGGCGATCCACGGCTGCACCTGCGGGTAGCGGGCCTCGTAGTCGATCACCGGCTGGCCGGTCGGCGCGCGGCCCTTGGTGGCCAGGCGCATTTCTTCCTCGGTCAGGGTGTTGCGGTACATGCGCCCGCCCTTGGGCACTACCACCACCTGGCCGAACAGGCCGTTGGCGACGTTGCCGGCGTTGCCCTCGCCGCCAAAGGTGGCGCCGTGGCTGGTGGCGGCGAAGACGCCTTCGCGCTCGGCATACAGGGTATAGGTGCGGGTAGCCCCCGGGGCGATGAGCGCGTTGGGATTGCGTCCGGCATAGGTGGCGATGTCGCTGATACCGTTGACCGCCTGCATGCCGTTGACCTGGAAGCCTACATGGCGGTCGCGGACCTGCTCGTCGGCGACAAAGTGCTCGCCCGTGCCGTCATTGACCTCGGCGCCTTCCTCTTGCTCCTCGCCCTCGACCTCGACCTCGTTCTCGTTCTCGTTCTCGTTCTCGTCGTGGTCGAGGCCATGCTTGTTGGGGTTGGCCTGGTAGTCCAGCAGGTTGGTCAGGTTGACCGTCAGGCAGTCGCCGGCGGCCACCCGCAGCACGATCGGCCGCGGCCGCTTGTCCGGGCGCAGGGTGACCTTGCCGGGCACCGCCGCCCCGCCCTTGCTCAGCGGCACATGGTGCTCGTCGACCACATCCTGCTGCAGGGCGAACATCATGCCGTTGGCGTTTTGCGCGCCCAGGCGGTTGAACATCAGTGGCTGGTCCAGCGCCACGACGTTGGCCACCAGCGTGCGCTGGCACTGGATGGCCGCCTCGCTGTTGGCGTGCCAGCCGAACATGGCCAGCACGAGAGAACTGAGGGCATAGCCCTTCAACGGGGTCTTCATGGCGCGCCTCCGGGAACAGAGTGACTCTGCGAAAGCCTTGAGCAAACCGCGTGCCATATAAATCATGCTGTTTATCAAAGGGTTGGGTGTGCAATTGCTGGGGAATGGGGACATTCCCCAGCAAATTCCCCGAATCGGGTGGGGCCGAGCCCCGCATCAGCCAGGCTCGATAATTACCACCAGCACCCGCTCCCCCCGGTATCTGATGGCGCCTCCTCACACCCAGGAGACGCCGAGCATGCCAACCACACCCGACCACTTGCACGCCAACCAGATCACCCGAGCCCTGCCCCGCTGGAGCACCCAGCTCAGCCCCGCCCATGCCAGTACCCTCCTGCAGAGCCTGCGCAAGGAATACCTCGACGCCGAGGGACAACCCTATTCGTGGTTCGCCAGCGCCCCGCAGGCGCAGCAGCTGCGGTTGCGCCAGGCCATCGAGCAGCGCGACCTCAGCCGCAAGGCGTTGGCCGAGGCCCTGTCGTCGCTGCAGGGCATCAACGACTTCTGCACTCCGTTGCTGGAACAGGCGCTGGGCCTGGAGTACCCCGTGCTCAAGGCCCAGTACAGCTTCCAGCCGTGGGAGCTTCGCCGCCTGGACGATCCCACGGGCGAGCAGCCTCCATTGGGGGGCACCGGCGAGCACCCTGAGCCCCGCCTCGAGCCTGTCGGCCCTGCGCAACTGCGCAGCCTGCTGGCCGCTGCCCTGCACAACTTCGAGGGGCCGGCCGAACCCGGTCCCCTGAGCCACCTGCAACAGAGCCCGGACGATGCATCCCCCCTGCCCGGCCTGACGCTGGGGGCGTTCGTGCGTCAGTGCCGGGCGCTCGACCTTGGTCAGCAGTACCAGGCCCACCTGGCCGAGGTGTTCGAGGACGGCGCCTGGCAGCCCTTGATGATGCAGGCCGATCGCGATGAACTGGCCGTGCGTGCGCTGATCGCCCATCTTCAGGGCCTGCTCACGGATGCGGGCTACCAGGCCCTGCTGCAGCTCTGCCAGCACGATACCCCGGCGCGCTACAAGGGGCGGCCGGTCGCCTGCCGACGGATGACGCTGTTCGCAACGCCTGTCCACCAAGTGCTGGTGATCGGTCCTGTCGACCAGGACCAGGTCAACCCCTGCATCGTCTACACCCCTGGCGACCCAGTGCATCCGGTGCGCGAATACCCCTCGCTGCGGGACTACAGCCGCGCCTTGAAGACCCGGCTGGCGGACAGCGCGTTCCAGCGCCTGCTGATCGGCTACGCGCCGCAGCGCCTGCAACCTGCGCTGGCGCGACAGCTGCAGAATGCGCTCTACGTGCCTGCCGATGACATCGCGCAGACACCCAGGCTGCGCCTCGATCCTCATCTGGACTACCGGGAACACCCGCTTGCCGAGCCATTCTGGCAACACCTGGCCGACGCCTTCGCCAGCAAGCTGCGCGAAGATGCCCGCGTCATCGCCGTCCCGACCGCGGACGTGGACGCTCAGGCGCGCCAGCGGCAGTTCGAGCACTGGCTGGCGCTGGGTCTGGACCTGCTCAACGTGGCCGCCATGTTCATTCCTGTGCTCAGCCCGCTGATGCTGGCCATCGGCGCGGCCCAGGTCATGGGTGAGGTGTTCCATGGCATCGAGGCCTGGGAAGACGGCGACACGGCCCAGGCGCTGGCCCACGTCGAGTCCCTGCTGCTCAACGTCGTCGCCGTGGCGACCCTGGCCGGCGGCGCTGCAGCGATCAAGGCCTCGGGGTTCGTCGAGCAGATGCGCAGCGTCTTCGTCGAGGAACGCGAGTTGCTCTGGCATCCGAATCTTGCACCGTACCGCAACGACCTGCAGTTGCCCGCAGGCCTCGAGCCCAATGCCCTGGGCCAGTACACCAGCGGCGGCAAGACCTTCATCCGCCTCGACGGCGAGCTGTTCGAGCAGTATCAGGATGCCGACGGCCAGTGGCGCATTCGCAACCCCAGGGATCCCGCGGCCTATTCCCC
The DNA here is from genome assembly GCA_029239415.1 of Pseudomonas sp. The sequence goes on from JAQZAY010000023.1 coordinate 13,409, forward strand.
GCGCCTCAGACACAACGGCAAGGGCGCCTGGCGTCTTGACCTGGAGCACCCCCTGGAATGGGACACCACGCAGCTGCTGCGGCGCCTCGGCCCGATGGCCGAGGGTCTCGAGCCTGAGCCGCTGCAGACCGTGCTGCGCGCCTGCGCGACCGACCCAGGCGTGCTGCGGCGCATGCAGGTCGCTGGCGAGGCGCCACCGGCCCTGCTCGAGGATGCCCTGTTGCGCATGAAGGCCGACCTCAGGCTCAACGACATGGTCGCCCGCACCCGCTACAGCCTGCCGCTGGGCGAGTACAGCCGCCATGCCGGCGCCGCGCTGGTCGAACTGCCCGGCTGGCCGGAGGACCACCTGCTGCAGGTGTTCGAAGGGAGCGAGGCTTGGGGCGCCGCGACGCTGCATGGGCGTGAGCAGCAACTGGGCGACACCCTAGTCAGGTGACCCGTACCGAGCTGGACAACGGCGAACTGGCGCAAACCGTGCTCAACCAGCTCGACGACGCGGCCACGTCCGCCCTCCTGGGCGAGGACGCTGTTCCAGAACGCCAGGCACAGGCGCTGCGCGATCGGCTCGCCGAGCACCTGCAGGGCAAGCGCTCGGTGCTTTTCGACGAATTCTACGCGGGACAGCGCCAGCCCTCGAGCGCCGCCGCGCAGGTGCTGGCCCGACAGTTCACCTCGCTGCCAGCCAATGTCCTGGAGGAAATCGTGGCGCATGCCAGCGTCGCCGAGCGCCAGCGCATGGCAGGCCAGGGCCGGGTGCCCCTGCGTATCGCCGAAGAGGCGCGGCACCTACAGGCGCGCTTGCGCCTGGACCGGGCGATTCTCGGCCTGGCCCAGCCGGGGCTGGCCAATCTGGACACTCGCCTGCTGAGGGCCGGCCTGCAGGCCGCAGACCCTGAGCTGCAAGGCACCGCGCTGTTCGACGCGGCGGCCGCCGATCGTCCCGCAGCCGCCCGCCTGATCGGCCAGCAACCGCCGCCCGAGGGCTTCCGTTCCCCCCTGCGCCTGAGCGACGGACGCCTGGGCTATCCGCTGAGCGGCCGCTCCGCCGGGCCGGTCGAGCGCCGCTTGCGCGCACTGTACCCGGAGCTGGACCGGAACCGGATCAGGCAACTGCGGGCAGGCCTTGGCAGCGATCCGGCGAGCGCCCTCCGTGCCCTGGAAAACCAGTACCGCACCCTGGAGCGCGACCTCGCGCGGTGGACGCAGGCGTCGGCAGACATCTTCGAACGCGAGCACCGCGCTGAATTCGCCCGGCGCACGACGCAGGCGTGGCGCCAGGAAGGCGGCGATGGGCATGAAATCCTGACGCTCGACCGCCTGCATCTGCCTGAGCTGCCATCGCTGACGGCGCGCTTTGGACATATCAGGATGCTCAGGCTCGACGGCCTTGACCTGCAACGCCTGGACAGCGCCTGGCTCGAATGCTTCCCCAATCTTCGACAGCTGTATGTCTCGAGCAATCCGCAGATCGATGCCCAAGCGTTGTTCGAGGCGCTCAAGTCCAGCCCCGGGCTGGAAGAGCTGCATCTCACGGGCAACCAGCTGGCCGGTTTTTCCGACACGGCCAGGCAGGCGCTGCGCGGCATGCGCCGCCTGCGCGTGCTCAACCTGCGGCGTAACCAACTGGTGCTGAACCTGGCCGATGTGCAGTTCCTGGCCGAACTCAAGCTGGATACGCTGGGCCTGGCGATCAACCAGATTACCCTGGACCAGGCGATGGCAACCGCCTTCCAGGACCTGGTCCACACCCGCATCCTGCTGCTGGACTACAATCCGCTGCGCCTCGCGCCGGACCTGAGCTTCATGGCCAGGCTGGAGCGGCTTTCCCTCGCCAGTTGCGAGCTGAGCGAATGGCCCACGGGCCTGACGACGCTGATGAGCCAGCAACAGTACCAGCTGCGCAACATCGATCTTTCCTGGAACGACATCGCCGACGTGCCCGCCCTCGATACATTGCTCGAGACGCCGTTCGCCCGTGACCTGGCAAGCGGCGCGCGTGACCGGCGCTGGCTGTTCAACTACAACGGGCTGCAGTCGCGCACGCGCTTGCGCCTGCTCGGCATTGGCGTCGCCGTGTTCGAGGACCATCCCGAGGTAACCGAGGGGGAAGCGTTCTGGACCACGGGCGCCACCCCAGAGCAGGCGGACTTGTGGACATCACTGTTCGATGATGCCGAGCACCCGGCCCTGCTCGACGTGCTCGAGCGCCTGGCGGGCTCGGCCGAAGCACAGCGACAGCCGCAGATATTGCGCGCCCGGGTCTGGGCATTGCTGGCCAGGGCAGGCAAGGACACCGAATTGCGCGAGCAGCTCGAAACACTGTCGCAAACCTTCCCGGCCACCTGCGGCGACGCCGGCGCCGATGCCTTCAGTGCCCTGGAGATCGAGGCAATGGCCTACGAGGCTGGCCAGGGCAAGCTTTTCGGACGCCCGCAACTGGATCTCTACCGCAGGCTGTATCGTCGTGCCAAGGTCAATGAACTCGCCGATCGCATCGCGTTCCGGCGCGGGCTGCGCAAAGCCGCGCTGGCCGATGACCTGGACGACCTGCCGGCGCTCGATGAACTCGACGACCCCGAAAGCCTGCTCGACAGCGACCTGCGCCAGAGCCTGGTGGACGACATCGAGATCCGGCTTGCCTTGCGCCAGGGACTGGCCGAGACCCTGGACTACCCAGAGCCCAGCCTCGGCATGTTGTTCGCGGAGGTCGCGCAGGTCTCCGAGCGGGTGCGCGAGAATGTCGCCCGGGAAGTGCGCCTGCTGGACGCCGACGCCCAGGCGCGCCTGCAGTGGACGGCCGCCCAGCCCGCTTGGCAAGCCGCGCTCAAGCGCCACTACGCCGCGCAGTTCCAGGCCCTGACCGATTACTGGCGGGCGGGCCTGGATTACCTGGATTACTGCCTGGATCCTGAGAGCGAAGCCGTTACCCTGCTGGAACCGTCAGTGAGCCAGACGCTCACCCAGGCACTGGGCATGGCCCTGGTCGATGAGCACGGCCAGCTGCAGCGGGTCGAGCTCGATTCCGAGCGGTACACCGCCGCCGTCAATGCCTTGCTCACTGAACAGAAGGCCGTCGAGGACGGCCTGCTGCTCAGCCTGACACGCGGGTTCGCCACCGCGCCGCACTGACCGGGCTACTGGCCGCGCAGGTCTTCGAAGCAGGCCTGCCGGCCATCCACCTGGGCGGACGCGCGCGGCAGCTTGGCTGCCTCGCCGCTCGGCGCCTCCACGTACCAGTAGCAGTGACGCACCGCGCGGGTCACCGCGACATAGGCCAGGCGCAGGATCTCCTCTTGCTGCGCCGTGTCGAACGCCTGGGCATCGCCGCTGCGGCCAAGGCCCGCCAGGCGGTAGACCTGGTTCTTGTACGGCGAGCGCGTCAGGTGCTGGCAGTCGCCCACCAGGAACACGGCGTCTGCCTGCAGGCCCTTGGCGCTGTGATAAGTCAGCTGGCGCAGCCGACGTTGCTCGACAGGCAATCTCGAATCCACTTCAACTAATGGCCTTATAGCCTCTGAAATCAGAAGCTTATCACTGCTTTTTCGAAACAGGATCATCACCGACTCACCGCGTTGGTAGTGCTCGTGCACCGTCTGGGCAAGTGCCGCGTCATCGCGCTCCATGACCCGTACCGGGCTCACCGGCAGCAACGCCGCCGGGCCGCTGGCCTTGGCCTTCTTGCCGTTGATGGCGGGTGCCGGTTTCACCAGATGCTCGGCAGCGTCGATGATGTGTTGGTGGCTGCGGTAGTTTTCCACCAGCATCACCCGGGTGTTGGCCGGGGACGGGAACTCCTTGGCGAATTCCATGAAGTACTTGGGCGAGCTGCCGCGCCAGCCATAGATCGATTGCCAGTCATCGCCCACGCACATCAGCGACGAATGCTGCGCCGCTCGCCCGGTATGCAACGCCGGGCCGCGGCGGCGGATCTCGCGCAGGCAGGCTCGCAGCCAGCTGACGATCTGCGGCGAGACGTCCTGGAACTCGTCGATCATCAGGTGCGCCAGGGGTCGCAACAGCGGGTCGGGCAGCAGCTGGAGGTTTTCCGGGTTGTTTTCCCCAAACAGCGCGAACATGCGGTTGTAGCTCATGATCGGCGGCGACTGGGCCAGCAGATGCGCCTCGAGGGCCTTGGCGTACAGGCTCAAGGCTTCAAAGAACAGTGCATCGGTGTCGCTCGGCGGGAAACTCATGCCGTTGACGGCCGTCGATACCTCCAGGCCGAGGTTTTCGATAAAGCTTGCGGCGCCAACGAATGCGTCGAGCAAAGGCGCCGGGGCCAGCTCGCCCTTGACCTTGTACTCGAAGCCCGGGCCCGCTACCGCGTCGCCCGCCAAGGACGACGCCAGGCGCTTGGCCGCCGAATAGTTTTCGAGCCAGATCACAGGCTTATCGCAGAAAGCTTGAAACAGGGTGCGCTTGATCACCCACTCTGCCCACACCGGTAACTTGGCTCCGGCGCGTTTGTACTGCTGGCTCTCTCCCGGATCGAACCCCAGTACCACCCAGGCGTCCAGCTCGGCTACATGGCCGTGGACATGGAAGCGGCTGCCGTTGATTTCGACGGTGTGCCGGTTGGGCTCGATCCCCTTGATGGGCCAGGCGCCGGCCGAGAACCACAGGTCCTCGATCAGGTCGCAGAGCTCTTCGTCGCGCTGGGACGACAGCTGGGTCACCGCCACGCGCTTCTGCACGTCGGGATGGTCGCGGTCCAGCGACTTGAGCTGCAGGGCCTCGCGGCGAAGCCCCGCAATGAGCTCGGCAAAGCGTGGGCTGCTGTGAAGCAGGTCGCGGTAGCACAGGTTGAGCTGCTGGCGCTGTGCATCGTTGAGGCGCAGGTCGAATGGATTGCTTTCGGCATCGGCTTCGCTGCCGCTGGGCAACTCGCTGCCCAGGGTCTCGAAGGCGCGTACCTGGCCAAAACCCGGCAGGCTGCGCACCAGCGGCAGGATGCGCGAGTGGAAGGTGCGGACCAGCTCGCGCGCCTGCATTGGGTTCAGGTTCAGCTGCCACAGGCCAAACACTTGCACCAGGCGTTTGATGAAGTCCTTGCGCGACTCGCGGGTGAACGTGACCACCGTCATGGCGTCCAGCTCGAAGCCCAGGTAATGGCGCAGCAACAGGATCCGCAGTACCAGGGAGGTGGACTTGCCCGCACCGGCGCCCGCCACCACGCAGGTCGAGGGTGTGTCGCTGAAAATCAGTTTCCACTGTGCCGCGCTGGGCTGTGCCTCGGCGGGCAGGCGCTGGGCCACGTCGGCCTTGAAACGTTTCTTGAGCTCAGCGGTGAGCGGCAGGCGCCAGTCATCGAACAGCTTGTCGTCTTCGCCAGGAACAGCGTGGCCGTCCGGACGGCTGTCGCGGATCACCAGCACCTGGCGCCCGGCCTCATAGCCGTCGACCCGACCTTGGTCATACCCTTCACGCAGGCCATCGGCATGGCCGTTGCGCTGGCCGGTGGCGTGGCCCAGGAACCAGGAATCACGGTGCTGCGCCTGCAACCCGCTAAGACCACGGCCCAGCAGGCGCGCTGCGAGGCGACGAAGCCAGGGCAATTGTGCCGGCGGCGTCAGCTCGACCGGCGACTGAGGGTGCTCGTGAGACACGACGACTCCACGCATAGGAAAATTCAGCGGCCATGTTCGCTTTATCGGCGGGAAACCGCCAGCGAATGCTTGAAAATCAGTTGATTAGGCGCTTGAACGGAGAAAGTCTCGCACTCAAAAGCATCGATATAAACGATCAAATCTAGTCGATAATTACGCTTAATTTCGATACTTCAATGGCGCATCATGACGTCATTCCCCTCATCAAGGAGCACCGTCATGCTGCAACTACGATCCTTCGACAGCCTTGGTCACGCCAATCATGGCTGGCTCGACGCACACCATCACTTCTCGTTCGCCCAATACCATGACCCGGCACGCACCAGCTGGGGCAACCTGCGGGTCTGGAACGATGACCTGATCGCCGCGGGCAGTGGCTTCCCGCCTCACCCGCACCGCGACATGGAAATCATCACCTATGTCCGCGAAGGCGCGATCACCCACCAGGACAACCTGGGCAACAAGGGCCGCACCGAAGCGGGTGATGTGCAGGTGATGAGTGCTGGCACCGGCATCACTCACAGCGAATTCAACGTGGAAGCAGTCGACACCCTTCTCTTCCAGATCTGGATCATTCCGGATCGCACAGGGGAAGCACCCTCGTGGGGCACCCGGCCTTTTCCCAAGGGCGATCGTGGCGAGGGTTTCGTGACCCTGGCCAGTGGCCGCGCCGGGGATGAGGACAGCCTGCGGATCCGCGCCGATGCGCGTCTGGCGGCTGTGACCTTGCGTGCCGGGGAGACGGCCGAGTACCGGTTCGAAGCCGGGCGCCGTGGTTATCTGGTACCGGCCAAGGGCGCGATTGAGGTCAATGGCCTGCGCGCCGAAGCGCGGGATGGCGTCGCGATCGAGCGGGAGGAGAGAGTGACCGTGGTGGCGCTGGAGGACAGTGAGGTGGTGCTGGTGGATGTGGCCTGATACTGGCCTGTGTAGACCAAGGGGAGGCTCGCGCCTCCCCCGTCAATATCACGCGATTGCCGCGTCCACCAGGATCTGGGCCTCGCTCACCAGGCGCTGCAGGTGCGCCTCGTCGATGAAGCTCTCGGCGTAGATCTTGTAGATGTCTTCGGTGCCGGACGGCCGCGCGGCGAACCAGCCGTTGGCGGTCATCACCTTGAGACCGCCGATCGCTTGCCCGTTACCCGGTGCATGGCTGAGGATCTGCTCGATCGGTTCTCCGGCCAGCGTGGTCGACTTGACCTGTTCGGGTGCCAGCTTGCTGAGCAGGGCCTTCTGCCTTGGGTCGGCCTTGGCCTCGACGCGGGTGGCGTAGGGCTTGCCCAGTGCCTCGGTCAGCGCAGCATAGGCCTGGCTCGGGTTGCGGCCGGTACGGGCAGTCATCTCGGCGGCAAGCAGTGCGGGAATCAGGCCGTCCTTGTCGGTGGTCCAGACGCTGCCGTCCTTGCGCAGGAACGATGCGCCGGCGCTCTCTTCGCCGCCAAAGCCGAGCGAACCTTCGAACAGCCCTTGGGCAAAGTACTTGAAGCCGACCGGGACCTCATGCAACCGACGCCCCAGGCGCGCAGTGACGCGGTCGATCATGCCGCTGCTGACCACGGTCTTGCCGACCGCGGCATCGCTGCGCCATTGCGGGCGGTGCTGGAACAGGTAGTCGATGGCCACGGCCAGGTAGTTGTTCGGTGCCAGCAGGCCATCGGCGGTGACGATGCCGTGGCGGTCATGGTCAGGGTCGCAGGCGAAAGCCACGTCGAAACGCTCGCGCAGGCCGATCAGGCCTTGCATGGCGTGCGGCGAGGACGGGTCCATGCGGATCTGGCCGTCCCAGTCCACGGTCATGAAGCGGAAGGTCGGGTCCACCTCGGCATTGACCACTTCCAGGTCCAGCTGATAACGCTCGGCGATTGCCGACCAGTAGCGCACGCCAGCACCGCCCAGGGGGTCGACGCCCAGGCGCAGCTTGGCCTGGCGGATCACCTCGAAGTCGATGACGTTTTCCAGGTCGGCGACATAGTTGCCCACGTAGTCATGCCGGTGGGTGGTAGGCGCCTGCAAGGCCTGTGCATGGTCCATGCGCTCGACACCCTCGAGGCCTGCAGCCAGCAGTTCGTTGGCCTTGTTCTCGATCCACTTGGTCACGTCGCTGTCGGCGGGGCCGCCGTTGGGCGGGTTGTACTTGAAGCCGCCGCTCTGTGGCGGGTTGTGCGATGGCGTGATGACCACGCCATCGGCCAGGCCCTGGCTGCGGCCACGGTTGTAGCAGAGGATGGCATGGGACACCGCGGGGGTCGGGGTGTATTCATCGTCCTGCGACAGCATCACCTGCACG
>JAQZAY010000024.1 GCA_029239415.1 Pseudomonas sp.
CGCAGCATCCCACGGTATTGCCGGGCCAGCTGGCGCGCCCGCTGCACGCCGCCCTGGCTGCCGCGGGCGGCACGGCTTTCGCCGTTGAGCAAGGCGAGGCGGCTGTGCAGGTCGGCGCCGCCGCCGCGCAGGATGTCGCGCTCGCCGAGCAAGGCCGCGACGTTGCAGGCCATGTCGGCCAGGCCCAGGTCTTGCCCTCGCAGCAGCAGGTGGGCGATGCGCGGATGCGTCGGTAGCATCGCCATGGCCTGGCCGTGGTCGCTGAGCGCGTCGCGATTGCCTGCCCGAAAGGCACCGAGCCGGGCCAGCAGGTCCTGGGCCTGGGTGTAGGCGGCGGCCGGAGGCTGGTCGAGCCAGCGCAGCTGGTCGGGTGTCACGCCCCAGCGCGACAGTTGCAGGGCCAGGCCGGCCAGGTCCGCCTGGAGGATCTCGGCGCTGCCATGGGCCGCCAGTTGTTCGTGCTGCGCCTCGGACCACAGCCGGTAGCACACCCCTGGCTCCAGGCGTCCGGCACGGCCGGCCCGCTGGGTGGCACTGGCGCGGGAAATGCGCTGGGTGTCCAGGCGAGTCATGCCACTGCCCGGGTCGAAGCGCGGCACCCGCGCAAGCCCGGCGTCGATCACCACGCGCACGCCATCGATGGTCAGGCTGGTCTCGGCGATGTTGGTCGCCAGCACGATCTTGCGCAGGCCTTGGGGCGCAGGCTCGATGGCGGCGCGCTGGGCATTGAGGTCGAGCTCGCCATGCAGCGGGCAGAGCAGGAATTCGCGCCGCTCGCCGAGGGCATCCTGCAGGGATTGGTGGACACGCCGGATCTCGGCCTGGCCTGGCAGGAACACCAGCACGCTGCCTGCCTCATCCGCCACGGCCTGCAACACGCTATCGAGCACCCGCGGCTCGATGAACTCGCCAGGCTGGAACGGCCGCCCCCAACGCACCTCGACCGGGTGCATGCGTCCCTGGCTGCTGACCACGGGTGCCTCGTCGAGCAGGCGGGACAGGCGCTCGCCCTCCAGGGTCGCCGACATCAGCAGGATCTTCAGCGGGGGATCGTCGCGCAACAACTCGCGGCCATTGAGGCTCAGCGCCAGCGCGAGGTCAGCGTCCAGGCTGCGCTCGTGGAATTCGTCGAAGATCAGCAGCCCCACGCCTTCAAGCGCCGGGTCGGTCTGCAGGCGGCGGGTCAGGATGCCTTCGGTGACCACCTCGATGCGCGTGTTCGGGCCAACCTTGCTGTCCAGCCGGATACGGTAGCCGACGGTTTCGCCTACCTTCTCCCCCAGCTCGCTGGCCAGCCGCTCGGCCGCTGCCCGCGCCGCCAGGCGGCGGGGTTCGAGCATGACGATGCGCTGCCCGGCCAGCCAAGGGGCATCGAGCAGGGCCAGGGGCACGCGGGTGGTCTTGCCGGCGCCGGGCGGTGCTTCGAGCACGGCTTCGTCGCGCTCTTCCAGGGCGCGGCGCAGCGCCGGCAATACGGCATCTATCGGTAATGAAATCATGGTGGTCCTCGAACAGTCGGTCGAGTATAACGGCGAACCTGGCTTGGCCTGTCATGGTCTTAGCTTCAGGTACAGGCGCTCTGCCTGGCATTGTTCGTGGCTTTATTTCCGGAGATTCAAATGCGCATCCAATCCCGCGTCATCGGTGGCGCCCTGGTCGCTGCCCTGCTGACCCAGCTGACGGCCTGCGGCACGCTGTTCTACCCTGAGCGCCGCGGCCAGATCGAGGGCAAGGTCGACCCCGTGATCGTCGCCCTCGATGCCATCGGCATCCTGTTCTACGTGATTCCCGGGCTGATCGCCTTTGGCGTCGACTTCGCGACCGGCGCTATCTACTACCCGGGCGGCACCACTGCCCAGGTCGCGCCCGAGAAGCTGCACGAGGCTGTCGGTGCCGACGGCAAGGTCGACAACGCCAAGCTGCAGGCGATCCTCGAAAGCGAACTGGGCCAGCGCCTGCCACTGGACGACCCACGGCTGATCCAGCACCGTGGCAGCGTCGAGCAGCTGGCTTCGTATGGGCTGGTGCCGGCAGCTTGATCACAGCCATGGCCGGGGCTTTGGATCGGCACAGCAGGTCTACAGGCCGCCAGGTTTGAACTGGACCATGCAATGACTGCCCAGCCTCAATTGACGCTATACCCCCGCCCGCTCAGGCAAGCCCCCAACGCCCGGCGATAGGTATCGGACACGGTCGCCGCCGGGGCATAGGTGGCCGTGGCCGGGTCGAAGCCGGATTGCTCCACCGCCCAGCGATGGCACTGGTAGCGGTCTTGCTGTTGCTGCTCGGCGCTCTGCCCGTAGGTGGGATAGGCGATGACGTCGTAGCCGCTGCTCGGCTGCGGGGCCGGGGTGGCGACAGGTGGGTTGACCACCACGTACTCGCGGCTGTCGGTCAGGTACTGGTAGTAGGTGTCGGCCACCAGGAAGAACAGCGCATTGCCCAGCCAGACTTCCCGGGCATACGACGGCAGGTAGTCCACGCGTGCACCATACGGCGGGGTGACGACGATGTAGTTGGGGCCCTGTGACCGATACCAGTAGCCGCCTGAGTAGAAGTAGTCCTGCCCTCGATACGGCACTTTCCGATAGCGGTCCGGGAAGCGGTCGACAGTATGCCCCGGGCGATACCGTGGACCCGAGCCCCAGCCGTTGCCATGCCCGTCGGGGCGCCCGGGCCAGCTTTCGCCAGGTCGTTGCCCGCGACCGTCGGCCTGCCAGGGCTGGCCATTGCCGTTGCGCCTCGGGATGTCCTGGTAGTAGCCCTGGCGCGCAGGCTGGGTCTGGCGGACTTCGTCGCGCGAGTTCAACGGCGAGCTGCCATGCCCGCCGCTGTTGGGGTCCTGCGGGCCTGGCCCACCATGGCCTTCATTCGGGCCTTGGGCCCATGCCGAGTGCTGGACGCCAAGGCAGATCAAACCAACACCCGCCAACTGCCAGATGCGTGAATTCATGCTTTCTCTCTCGCTCGAACCGGACTGAAACCGAAGGCAGTCTACCGCGCCCATCGCGTCGCGCAGATGAAATCCAGGCATTAAAAAAGGGAGGCCATTGGGCCTCCCTTCGAGAATTGTCGTCCGTGCTCGGCGCTTGTGGCGCCGGCTCACCTCACGCCGTCTTGTGGACGGTGCGTAGCCCGGGGGCCTGGCCGATCCTGTTGGATGGCTGGCCGCAACCGCCCTGATTGGGCCGGTCGCCGTGGACTGATGTCCGGGCAGTGATTCTGTTGATAAAGATAGAGGATCGCGCCCGGCAGAGGATTGCTAAGATTGCGGAGTTAAATATCACTTGCGCAATTTTTAACCCCTGATCGATAATTTGCCGCAATCCAGACAGAAAAGGCCTCTTTCATGAGCAAGCTTGACCGCTACGACCTGAGCATCCTTGCCGAACTGCAGCGCGACGCGCGCATCTCCAACCAGGAGCTGGCCGAGCGCATCGGCCTGTCGCCCTCCCCGTGCTCGCGGCGGGTCAAGCAACTCGAAGACGATGGCTATATCTCTCGCCAGGTCGCGTTGCTGGACCGCAAGAAGCTGGGCCTGACCCTGACGGCCTATGTGCTGATCGGCATGGACCGGCACACGCCCGAACGCTTCGAGACCTTCGAGGCGGCGATCCGCAACCTGCCCCAGGTGCTCGAGTGCAGCCTGGTCACCGGCATGGACGCAGACTACCAACTCAAGGTGGTGGTGCCGGACATGGACCATTACCAGAAACTGCTGCTGGGCAGCCTGACGCGGATCGAAGGCGTCACCAGCGTGCGCTCGAGCTTCGTGCTGAACCAGGTGCTGGCCAGCACCGAGCTGCCCCTCACCCACCTGCGTTAGCCGGCGCCCGGTGCCGGGCGTATAATCCGGCGCCTCAGCCTGACGGAGCGCGCCGATGGACCCTGCACTGTTCGAAGAATGGATGATGATCGTCCTGGTCACCCTGCTGATCGGCTTCATGGGCTTCATCGTCTGGGACCTGGCGAAAAAGTCCCAGGCCGGGCGCTTCGGCACGATCATCCTGTTCGGCGTGCTGGGCCTGGGCGTGCTGGCCTTCATCATAAAGACGGTGGTGGTCGGACTCCTTGAAGGCGTCTAGCGCTTGGCCGGCACTTCCCGCCAGCAGCCCTGATCGAGCCCCTCCAGCGTCCAGTCTCCAATACGCACCCGCACCAGCCGTAAGGTCGGCAGGCCCACGGCGGCCGTCATGCGCCGGACCTGGCGGTTGCGGCCTTCACGGATCACCAGCTCCAGCCAGCTGGTGGGCACGCTTTTACGAAATCGCACCGGCGGGTTGCGCGGCCAGAGCTCGGGCTCGTCCAGGTGCCGGGCCTCGGCGGGCAGGGTCGGGCCATCGTTGAGTTCGACGCCTTGGCGCAAGCGCTGCAGCTGCTCGTCGCTCGCCTCCCCTTCCACCTGTACCCAGTAGGTCTTGGGCAGCTTGTGCCGGGGGTCGGCGATCCGCGCCTGCAGCTGGCCGTCGTTGGTCAGCAGCAACAGGCCTTCGCTGTCACGGTCCAGGCGTCCGGCGGGATAGATGCCGGGTATGTCGAGGTAGTCCTTGAGGGTGGCGCGACCTTCGCCGTCGCTGAACTGGGTCAGCACGTCGAATGGTTTGTTGAACAGGATCAGGCGGGGCTCGGCCGGCGGCGCCTTGGGCTGGCGACGCGGGCCGGCAGGCCGCGCATCGGCGCGGCGCGGCTTGGAACGGGGGGGCAAGGGCATGGGGCCTCAGCGGAACGGCGGCTCATCGAAGCTGCGCAGTTTACGCGAGTGCAGCGAGTTGAGCTCGGTGCGCAGCAGGTCGAGCGCGGCGATGCCGATCTTCAGGTGCTGGCTGACCGCCCGGTTGTAGAACGCGTTGGCCGCGCCCGGCAGCTTGATCTCGCTGTGCAGCGGCTTGTCCGACACGCACAGCAAGGTGCCGTACGGTACCCGCAGGCGGTAGCCCTGGGCGGCGATGGTGCCGCTCTCCATGTCCACGGCCACGGCGCGCGACAGGTTGATCAGCGGCCGCTCCTGGGCCCAGGCCAGCTCCCAGTTGCGGTCGTCGTAGGTGAGCACGGTACCGGTGCGCAGACGCTTCTTGAGCTCGTCGCCACGCTCGCCCGTGACGTGCGCCGCCGCTTCCTGCAACGCCACCTGGACTTCGGCCAGCGCCGGGATCGGGATGTTCGGCGGCACCACCCGGTCGAGGATCCCGTCGCGACGCATGTAGGCGTGCGCCAGCACGTAGTCGCCTATGGTCTGCGACTGGCGCAGGCCGCCGCAGTGGCCGATCATCAGCCAGCAGTGCGGGCGCAGCACGGCGAGGTGGTCGGTGATGTTCTTGGCGTTGGAGGGGCCGACGCCGATATTGACCAGGGTGATGCCATCGCCGTCGGCGGCCATCAGGTGGTAGGCCGGCATCTGGTAGCGGTGCCAGACCACTCCGGCGACCAGCGCCTGGGCCTCGCCGTTGTCCATGCCCTTGTCGATGATGACGTTGCCCGGCAGGACCATGCGCACGAAGCGCGGGTCCTCGCGCAGTTGCTCCAGGCCATGGGCGATGAACTGGTCGACGTAGCGGTGGTAGTTGGTCAGCAGGATCCAGGGCTGCACATGCCGCCAGTCGCTGCCGGTGTAGTGCACCAGGCGGCGCAGGGAAAAGTCCACGCGCGCGGCGTCGAACAGCGCCAGCGGCAGGGGTTCGGCGTCCCAGTCGTACAGGCCGTCGGCGATGCCGTCGGTGGCGGCCGAGAGGTCGGTGCTGGGGAAGACCCGCGCCAGCGCCGCGGCGGTGATGCCGGTGCCGGCAAGCTCGTCGCCCTGCTCGACCACGTATGGGTACGGGATGTTCTGCTCGCTCACGCCGACTTCCACGGTGACGGTGAAGTCGCTCATCAAGGGGACCAGCTGCTCGAGCAGGTACTTGCGGAAGGCAGCCGGCTGGGTGACGGTGACACTGTAGGTGCCCGCGACCTGGACCTTGGCGTAGGCGCGGGTGATGACCGGGGCTTCGCCCTGGCTGTAGTAGGTCAGGCGCAGTGCCGGGTAGCGAAACAGCGCACGCTCGTCGGCGTCGGGTTCGGTACGGTCCTTGAGGTAGCGCTTGAGGGCCTGGCTGAGGGCCGCGGTGGCCTGTTCATGCAGGGCTGCCAGACGATCGACGGCCTGCTCGGCGGTATCTACAACTACAAAGGCTTGGCTCACACTGGGCTTCCTGTCTGGACATGCATGTCAGCCATCTTGCCTAGGTTCGCGGGTAAAAACATCCCCGGGTGCTTCAGTGGATCGCCCCGCCAAGGGTCAAGGCATCGAGCGGGCTACCAGTGCCTGGACATCCACGCCTCGCGGCAGCGCGCCGTACACCCGACCGCCACCCGTCAGGCGGCTGCCGATAAAGGCCTCGCTGACCGTGGAGTTCCCCGCCTCCAGCAACAACCTGGCCTGCAGTGCCAGGGCAATGTCCTCGGTCAGCTGCCGGGCGCGGTACTGCAGCTCGCCGGTGTCGGCGAAGGCGCCCTTGAGGTTGCCGATGTGCGCGGCCAGCCGTGGGTCGCCGTGCCCGTCGCCCAGCTCGGCGAACAGCGCCTCGAGCATGCCGGGCTCCTTGGACAGCGCGCGCAGCACGTCCAGGCACTGGACGTTGCCCGAGCCTTCCCAGGTCGAGTTCACCGGGGCCTCGCGGTACAGCCGCGGCAGGATGCTGTCCTCGACATAGCCGGCGCCGCCCATGCACTCGGCGGCCTCGTTGATCATCGCCGGGGCACGCTTGCAGATCCAGTACTTGCCCACGGCGGTCACCAGGCGGGCAAAGCGGGCCTGGCGCGGGTCGTCGAGCTGGTCGAGCGCCTGGCCCATGCGCAGGCTCAGCGCCAGCGCCGCCTCGCTCTCCAGGGCAAGGTCGGCCAGCACATTCTGCATCAGCGGTTGCTCGCTGAGCACGCGCCCGCCCACCTGGCGATGCGCGCAGTGATGAGCGGCCTGGGTCAGGGCCTGGCGCATCAGTGCGCTGGAGGCGACCATGCAGTCGAAGCGGGTCATGGCGACCATCTCGATGATGGTCGGCACGCCTCGCCCCTCTTCGCCGAGCATCCAGGCCAGGGCACCGCGAAACTCCACTTCGCTGGAGGCGTTGGAGCAGTTGCCCAGCTTGTCCTTCAGGCGCTGGATGTAGAACTGGTTGCGGCCATCGTCGGGCCGGTGACGCGGCAGCAGGAAGCAGCTCAGGCCCTTCTCGGTCTGTGCCAGGGTCAGGAAGGCATCGCACATGGGCGCCGAGCAGAACCACTTGTGCCCCACCAGCTCGTAGGCCTGCCCCGGCCCAGGCGTGCCCACCGGGTAGGCGCGAGTGGTGTTGGCGCGCACGTCGGTGCCGCCCTGCTTCTCGGTCATGGCCATGCCCAGGGTGACGCCCACCTTGTGCCGGTCGCCGACATTGCGCGGGTCGTACTCGCGCGCCAGCACCTTGGGCAGCCAGTACTCGGCCAGCCCGGGCTGCTGCCTGAGCGCGGGCACGGCGGCGAAGGTCATGGTCAGCGGGCAGCCACTGCCGGCTTCGGCCTGGGTATGCAGGTAGGTCATCGAGGCGCGGGCCACGTGGGCGCCGTCGCGCGGCTCGGCCCAGGGCAAGGACGGCAGGCCGTGCTCGATGGCCGTGCGCATCAGCTCGTGGTAAGCCGGATGGAACTCGACCAGGTCGATGCGATGGCCGTAGCGATCATGGCTGGCGAAGCGCGGCTTGTGCTGGTTGGCCAGGAACCCCGCCGCCATCAGCGGCCCGCCCGCCAGCGCGCCGTAGGCATCGATCCGCGTTTCGGCCCAGCCCGCGCCGAAGCGTCTCGACCACTCCTGCAGCGGCACGTCCAGGCGGTACAGGTTGGCACCGTCCAGCGATGGAGGTTGATTGGTCACTTCATGGGTTTCGGCGTACTGGTGCAGGTTCATCGAGCACTCCTGGGTCCGCTCAGGCCTGGAATACCCAGTGAAGCACCTCTTGGCCCGCTATCAAAGTGACAAAAACGCCTGATCAGAAGCGTTTCAGTTCGCTCGTCATCTGCCGAGGCACCATGCTGGCCTGTGCGATCGCCACGTTCAGGCTCAGCTCGAAACGGCTGCCCAGCCCCAGGGTGGACGCATGCGTCAGCCTGGCGCCCAGCAGCTCGGCCAGTTGCCGGCAGATCGACAGGCCGATGCCCAGGCCGCCGTAGCGACGGGTCATGGAGCCATCGACCTGGAAGAAGCGCTGGTAGAGGATCGCCTGGTCCAGGTCGTCGAAGCCGATGCCGCTGTCGCTGATGCCGATCGACAGCGCCAGGTTCTGGGGCCCGGCCAGGCAGCCACGGACCTGCAGCATGACGCCACCGTGGTGGGTGAACTTGAGCCCGTTGTCGACCAGGCACGCCAGGCAGCGGGCCAGCTTCTGCGCGTCGCACACCAGGGTATCGGGCAGGTCGGCCGGGATATCCAGGCTCAGGTACAGGCCCTTGCCCAGGGCCTGGCCCGCGTAGCTGGCGCGCAGTTCCTGGAGCAGCCGGCGCAGGCTGAACGGCACGCCATGCGCGCGGACCCGCCCGGCCTGCAGCTCGGTGAGCAGCAGGATGTCGTCGACCATCACCATCATGTCCTGGGCCGCGTCGCTGGCGGTACGCTGGTACTGGGCCAGCTCGGTGCCCATGGGCAGGGTCTGCATCAGTTCGAGCGAGCCGATCACCCCGTTCATCGGCGTGCGCAGCTCGTGGGTCACGCTGGCGAGGAACTCGTCCTTGAGCTGGTTGCTCTTGGCCAGCTGCTGGTTGAGCTGCTCCAGGGTGTGCCCGGTGTCGCGCAGGGCCTGCGCCTGCTGGTCGCGCATGCTGTTGATGCGGTCGGCCAGGGCCAGCGACAGCAGCGCCACCTCCAGCGCCGAACCCAGCTGGCTCGAGTACATGGTCAGGAACTGGTTGGGCAGGTAGCCGAGCACCATCAGGGTGTTGACCAGCCCGCCCACCAGGAAGGCCGACCAGGCGATGATGAAGCAGCGCGCCGCTCGCAGCCCGCGGGCCCAGGCATACAGCCCGGCGGCGAAGATGGTCACGGTGAACAGCAGCGCCAGGCCCGTGGCCATGCGCAAGGCCACCCCGTAGCGCATGCTGACCGCCAGCACCATCACCAGCACGCCACCGGCCATCAGCAGTTGCAGCAGCCGGTCGAAGGTGCCGCTGATTCGGCTCATCTGCAGGAAGTGCCGGGCGAACTGGCAGCCAAACAGCCCTGCCGCGCCGATGAACAACGGTGTGGCGGCGTTCGCCCACCAGGGGCTGTCCGGCCACAGGTAGGCGACCCCGGCGCCATTGACCGAGACCTGGTAGAGGCCGAACGAGGCGATGTACAGGATGTAGTAGAGGTAGGCGGGATCGCGCACGCTGACATAGATGAACAGGTTGTACACCAGCATCACCAGCAGCACGCCGTAGATCATCCCCAGCACGTACAGGCGGGTCGGCTGGCTTTCCAGGTAGGCATCGGCCGACCACAGGGTCAGCGGCGCCTGCACCGACCCCTGGCTGTGCAGGCGCAGGTAGACGGTGGTCGATTGCCCGGGGCCGAGCGGGATCTCGAACAGGTAGTTGTTCTGGCGGATCTGCCGGGTGGCGTAGGGCAGCGCGTCGCCGGTGCGCTGCACCAGCCGCGGCACCCCTTGTGCGTCGGGCAGGTAGAGTTCGAGGTGATCGAGCGGCGGGTACGCGAGTTCGAGCAGCCACTGGCGCGCGGCAGCCGAGGGCGCGGCGGTGTAGGTGAGGTCGATCTTCAACCAGAACACCGAGCTCGAGTAGCCGGCGTTGAGCACGTCGGTCGTGTGCTGGCGAAAGCGGCTGGCGAACAGCGGTGCGCTGACCTGGGCAATGGTGGCATTGCCATCGCGGTCCTCGAAGACCTGCATGACTTTGCCCAACGGCAGACTGCGCGTGGCATCGTCGAAGTCGACGGCCCCGGCGAGCAAGGGCAGCCAGCCCAGTACAACGATCAGCAAATAGCGCATACAGCCCCAGCATGGCCTGTCCAGTCCCGCCGCGCGGCCCCTTATCCCTGTGAGGCGACGAAGCCTGGTAGCAGCCGTTATCGAGTTATTCGAGCACTCTAGCATAGGTCCCAGGCCAGGCAATCGACCAAGGGAAAATATAAAGCAGAGGCTCTAGGACGGACATTACAGGCCATGCCAGGGTCACGACCCGAGCGTTCGACCAGCTAAAGTGCGTTGCCCGGCGACCCGGACAAAAAGGTTTGGTGGTAAGCTCGCCCGCCATGACTATCTACAGCTCCCGCCCCGTTGTCCTCTGTCTCTCCGGCCACGACCCCAGTGGCGGCGCCGGCCTGCAGGCAGATATCGAAGCCCTGATCGCCCAAGGGTGTCATGCCGCGCCTGCCGTGACCGCCCTGACCGTCCAGGATACCGTCAATGTCGCCGATTTCCGGGTACTCGACCGCGAATGGGTGCTGGCCCAGGCCAATGCGGTGCTGGCCGACTCGACCGTCGCCGCCGTGAAGCTTGGCATGCTCGGCTCGATCGACATGGTCGACACCGTCGCCGAACTGCTCATGGCCCATCCACACTTGCCGATGGTCTGCGACCCGGTGCTGCGTGCAGGCGGCGGTGGCCGCCTGGGCCGGGACGAGGTCGGCTACGCCATGCGCGAGCGCCTGTTGCCGCTGGCCACGATCGCCACGCCGAACCTCCCCGAGGCGCGGATCCTGGCCGACCTGCCCGAGGGCAGCGCGGACCAATGCGCGGAAAAGCTGCTGCCTTATTGCCAGCACCTGCTGATCACCGGCGGCCATGGCGACGAGGACGAGATCCACAACCGCCTGTACAGCCGCGACGGCCAGCGCCACACCTGGACCTGCCAGCGCCTGCCGGGCAGCTATCATGGTTCGGGATGCACCCTGGCCAGTGCCCTGGCCGGCCGCCTGGCCCTCGGCGAGCAGCTGCAAGGCGCCGTGCGCTCGGCGCTGGACTACACCTGGCGCACCCTGCGTGACGCCGAGCAACTGGGCAAGGGCCAGTTCGTGCCACGCCGGCTGCCACTGGACTTCTGCTCCTGACTCCCCCGAGGCCCGATGATGAAACTACGCGGCTTGTATGCCATCACCGACAGCCAGCTGCTCGCCGGCCGTTTCCTGCCGTATGTGGAGGCGGCGCTCGAAGGCGGCGTGTGCCTGCTGCAATATCGCGACAAGAGCGATGACCAGGCACGTCGCCTGCGCGAGGCCCAGGCCCTCAGGGACCTGTGCGAACGCCATGGCACCCGCCTGATCATCAACGACGACGCCGAGCTTGCCGCGCGCCTGGGCGTCGGCGTGCACCTGGGCCAGACCGATGGCCCGCTGACCCCGGCCCGCGCCTTGCTCGGCCGCAACGCCATCATCGGCTCGACCTGCCACGCCCAGCTCGAGCTGGCCGAGCAGGCTGCCCGCGAAGGCGCCAGCTACGTCGCCTTCGGGCGGTTCTTCAACTCCGTCACCAAGCCCGGCGCGCCCGCGGCCGACCTGGGGCTGCTTGCGCAAGCCCGCGCCAAGGTGAAGCTGCCGATCGCCGTGATCGGCGGCGTCACCCTCGACAACGCCGCCACGCTGGTCGACCACGGTGCCGACCTGCTGGCGGTGGTCCACGGCCTGTTCGGTGCCGACAGCCCGCAGGAAGTCACCCGCCGCGCCCGCGCCTTCAACGCCTTGTTCGCTTCCGCCTGATTCGAGAGATTCCATCATGTCCCGTTCCGAAACCCTGTTCGCCAATGCCCAGAAGCACATTCCCGGAGGCGTCAACTCGCCGGTGCGCGCCTTCAAGAGCGTGGGCGGCACCCCGCTGTTCTTCAAGCATGCCGAGGGCGCCTACGTCACCGACGAGGATGACAAGCGCTACGTCGACTATGTCGGCTCCTGGGGCCCGATGATCCTCGGCCACAGCCATCCGGACGTGCTGGACTCGGTGCGCAGGCAGCTCGAGCACGGCCTGTCGTACGGCGCGCCGACCGCCATGGAGACCGAGATGGCGGACCTGGTCTGCTCGATCGTGCCGTCCATGGAAATGGTACGCATGGTCAGCTCCGGCACCGAGGCGACCATGAGCGCCATCCGCCTGGCCCGTGGCTACACGGGCCGCGACGCGATCATCAAGTTCGAAGGCTGCTACCACGGTCACTCCGACAGCCTGCTGGTCAAGGCCGGCTCCGGCCTGCTGACCCAGGGCGTGCCGAGTTCGGCGGGCGTGCCGGCGGACTTCGCCAAGCACACGCTGACCCTGCAGTTCAACGACCTGGACGAAGTCGAGAAGACCCTGGCCGACGTCGGCCAGAGCGTCGCCTGCATCATCGTCGAGCCGGTCGCCGGCAACATGAACTGCGTGCCACCGGCGCCGGGCTTCCTCGAAGGCCTGCGCGAGCAGTGCGACAAGCACGGCGTGGTGCTGATCTTCGACGAGGTGATGACCGGTTTCCGCGTTTCGCTCGGCGGTGCCCAGGGCCTTTATGGCGTCACCCCTGACCTGTCGACCTTCGGCAAGATCGTCGGCGGCGGCATGCCGGTGGGCTGCTTCGGTGGCAAGCGCGAGATCATGCAGCACATCGCGCCGCTGGGCCCGGTCTACCAGGCAGGCACGCTGTCGGGCAACCCGCTGGCCATGGCCGCGGGCCTGACCACCCTCAGGCTGATCAGCCGCCCGGGCTTCCATGACGAGCTGACCGACTTCACCAGCCGTCTGCTCGACGGCCTGCAGCAACGTGCCGATGCCGCCGGCGTGCCCTTCGTCACCACCCAGGCTGGCGGCATGTTCGGGCTGTACTTCACCGGCGCCGACGATATCGTTACCTTCGAGGACGTGATGGGCAGCGACGTCGAGCGTTTCAAGCGCTTCTTCCACCTGATGCTCGAAGGCGGCGTGTACCTGGCGCCAAGCGCGTTCGAGGCGGGCTTCACCTCCATCGCCCATGGCGAGGCCGAGCTGAAGATCACCCTGGACGCGGCCGAGCGGGCATTCGCGGAGCTGGCCAAGTAGGTACCACACCTGTGGGGACAGCCTGGTGCTGCCCCCTTGGCAGGGCGCGTTGCGCCCAATGCTGTTCGCCCTGCACAAATTCGAGTAAAACTTTGTAAGGTTGGCGCTGCTTATCCCATAATGTGCCACCAGACACATTGGCCGCAGCTTTGCAGAGGTAAGTCGATCCCCATGAACCGCACCGGCCGCGCCCTTACCCTGGGCTGCCTGTTGCTTCTTCAGCCCCTGCTGGCGTTGGCAGAGGACGGTAATTCGTTGCTGATTCCGGCAACGGGTCGCTGCACCCTGAATGTCCAGCCCGAAGACCTGCCCAAGGCCTTGAAGGCGTGCGAGCAGACGGCGGCGTCGGGGGATGCGCAGGCACAGTTCGAGCTGGGCGAGTTCCATTACAGCGGCAATCTCGCGCCGCGCGACCTCGACAAGGCCCTCGCCTACTTCGAACAGGCCTCGCTGCAAGGCCATGCCGAGGCCCAATACCGCCTGGGTGCCATGTTCTTCCATGGCGAAGGGGTCGGCGCCAACAACGTGCAGGCCTATATCGTGCTGAAGATGGCGGCGGTCAACGGGGCCGAGGATGCCCTGGACATGGCAGACGAAGTCTCGGCGCAGATGCCTCGCGAAGACCTGGAGCACGCCACCCAGGTGCTCGGCCAGATCTTCCGCAAGTACCTGCTGGAGCTGCAGAGCGCCGACGGGCGCACGCCCTTCGCCCCCCTGCCCTGAAACCGGCCTCTACTTCTCGGGCATCGGTACCGGGAAGGGCATCACATTGCCCATGCCCTTGGCTTCGCTGATCTTGGCCGTGCCCAGGCGCTCGACCTCGTCGATGCGCACGATCGAGTGCATGGGCACGAAGCTGCGCACGACGCCCTCGAACTGGGCCTTGAGCTTTTCTTCGCTGGGGTCGACGACCATCTGGGTACGTTCGCCGAAGACAAACTCCTCGACCTCGAGGAAGCCCCACAGGTCGCTCTGGAAGATCTGCTTGGCGTACATCTCGAACACCTGGCCCTGGTTGATGAAGATCACTTTGTAGATGGGTGCTTCGCGCTTGGTCATGTTCGGCAGCAATCGGAATGGGGAAACAGGCGCGGATGATAACAGAGCAGCCCGCGCGCAAGCGGCACCGATTCACCCGCGCCATCACCTTGGCGACCCTTGATCGTTTAAGTGCTTTCGCCACTGCCGAGCAAGGGTTATTCTTGGGTTCATCTTCTTAGCCGGTGAGCGGCCCAAAACGACCTTGAACGCACCCATACAACCTCATCGTTTCATCCTCGAACCCTTCGAGGCCCATCGCTTCGCCAATCTGTGCGGGCAGTTCGACGAGCACCTGCGCCTGATCGAACAACGCCTGGCCATCGAGATCCGCAACCGCGGCAATCAGTTCGAGCTGATCGGCGACCCCAAGACCACTTCCTCTGCCGAGCAGCTGCTGCGCCGTCTCTATCGCGAGACCAAGGCCACCGAGCTGTCCCCGGAAATGGTCCACCTGTACCTTCAGGAATCTGCCGTGGAAGCCCTCGAGAACCCCGCTGTCAACGAAGTCAGCGTGTCGCTGCGCACCCGCAAGGGCAATATCCGCCCGCGCGGGGTCAACCAGCAGCGCTACGTCAAGGAAATCCTGGCCAACGATATCAACTTCGGCGTGGGCCCGGCCGGTACCGGCAAGACCTACCTGGCCGTGGCCTGCGCGGTCGATGCGCTGGAGCGAGAGCAAGTCCGGCGCATCCTGCTGGTGCGCCCGGCGGTCGAGGCCGGCGAGAAGCTCGGCTTCCTGCCGGGCGACCTGGCGCAGAAGATCGACCCGTACCTGCGCCCGCTGTACGACGCCCTGTACGAGATGCTCGGCTTCGAGCACGTGGCCAAGCTGATCGAGCGCCAGGTGATCGAGATCGCCCCGCTGGCCTACATGCGCGGTCGCACCCTGAACAACAGCTTCATCATCCTCGACGAGAGCCAGAACACCACCGTCGAGCAGATGAAGATGTTCCTGACCCGCATCGGCTTCGGCTCGACCGCGGTGATCACCGGCGACATCACCCAGGTCGACCTGCCGCGCGGCACCAAGTCGGGCCTGGCCCACGTGGTCGAGGTGCTCAAGGACGTGCCGGGCATAAGCTTCACGCACTTCCAGCCCAAGGACGTGGTCCGCCACCCGCTGGTGCAGCGCATCGTCGAGGCCTACGAGCGCTTCGAGAACCGCACGGCCAAGCCCGAGGGCCACGTCGGCGATGCTTGAACTCGACCTGCAACGGGCCACGCAGGCCGCTGCCCCCGATGACGCCGCCCTGCGCCGCTGGTGCGAGCTTGCCTTGCGCCAGCGCAGCGCCGACTCCGAGATGACCATTCGTCTGGTCGACGAGGCAGAAGGTCGCGAACTCAACCATACGTACCGGCACAAGGACTACCCGACCAACGTGCTGTCGTTCCCGGCCGACGTGCCGGACGAGCTGCTCGACATCCCGCTGCTGGGCGACCTGGTGATCTGCGTGCCGGTGGTCGAGCGCGAAGCGGCCGAGCAGGGCAAGACGCTGGAGGCGCACTGGGCACACCTGGTGATCCACGGCTGCCTGCACCTGCTGGGCTACGACCACCTCGAGGACGCCGAGGCCGAGGAAATGGAAGCCCTCGAACGCACACTGCTCGCCGAACTGGGTTATCCCGACCCGTACGCCGACGACGAAACCGATACTCCACACACCGACACCTGCAAGGAACACGAGTAACCGCCATGAGCGAAGACCGATCGAGCAACGGGCAGAAGTCCTGGCTGGGTAAACTGACCCAGGCTTTTGTCCATGAGCCGAAAAACCGCCAGGAGCTCCTGGAGCTGCTGCGCGAAGCCCATCAGAACAAGCTGCTCGACAGCGAAGCGCTGACCATCGTCGAAGGCGCCATCCAGGTCGCCGACCTGCAGGTGCGCGACATCATGGTGCCGCGTTCGCAGATGATCAGCATCAAGGTCAACCAGTCGCCTCGCGAGTTCCTGCCGGCGGTGATCGACGCCGCGCACTCGCGCTACCCGGTGATCGGCGAAGGCCACGACGATGTGCTCGGGGTCTTGCTGGCCAAGGACCTGCTGCCGCTGATCCTCCAGGAAAACGGCGACGCGTTCGATATCAAGGACCTGCTGCGCCCGGCCACCTTCGTGCCCGAGTCCAAGCGCCTGAACGTGCTGCTGCGCGAATTCCGCGCCAACCATAACCACATGGCCATCGTCATCGACGAATACGGCGGGGTGGCGGGGCTGGTCACCATCGAGGACGTGCTCGAGCAGATCGTCGGCGACATCGAGGACGAGCACGACGTCGAGGAAGACAGCTACATCAAGCCGCTGCCCAGTGGCGACTTCCTGATCAAGGCCCTGACGCCGATCGAGAATTTCAACGAGTTCTTCGACAGCGCGTTTTCCGACGACGAGTTCGACACCGTCGGCGGCCTGGTGATGAGTGCCTTCGGTCACCTGCCCAAGCGCAACGAGACCACCGAGATCGGTCCCTACCGGTTCCGCATCCTCAACGCCGACAGCCGCCGGATTCACTTGCTGCGCCTGACCCCTGTAAACCGCTAAGGATCTTCATGCGTTGGATCACCCGCCCCGGCTGGCCCGGTAACCTGCTGGCCGTGGCGGCCGGCGCCCTGACTTCCCTGGCCCTGGCGCCATTCGATATCTGGCCGCTGGCACTGGTTGCCGTGGGCCTGTTCTACCTCGGACTGCGCGAGCTCGCTCCGCGTCAGGCCCTGGGCCGCGGCTGGTGCTACGGTTTCGGCCTGTACGGCGCCGGCACCAGCTGGATCTACGTCAGCATCAACACCTACGGCGGCGCCTCGCCGCTGCTGGCCACGCTGCTGCTGGTGGCATTCTTCGCCGCCATCGCCTGGTTCTTCGCCCTGCCCGCGTGGCTGTGGGCGCGCTGGCTGCGGCGTGGCGAGGCGCCCCTGGCCGACGCCCTGTGCTTTGCCGCGCTGTGGGTGCTGCAGGAGGCCTTCCGCGGGTGGTTCCTTACCGGTTTCCCCTGGCTCTACGCCGGCTACAGCCAGCTCGACGGCCCGCTCGCCGGCCTCGCCCCGGTCGGCGGCGTCTGGTTGATCTCGTTCGTCCTGGCGCTGAGCGCCGCGCTGCTGTGCAACCTGCACCGCTTGCGTACGCGGCCATCGTTCCTGGCCGCGGGCGTGGTGTTGCTGCTGGGGCCCTGGGCCATCGGCCTGGCCCTCAAGGACCACGCCTGGACCAGCCCTGCCGGCGCGCCGCTCAAGGTCGCGGCCTTGCAGGGCAACGTCGAGCAGGACCTGAAGTGGGACCCGGCGCACATCGACGCGCAGCTTGCCCTGTACCGGGACATGAGCCTGACTTCCCGGCCCGTCGACTTGCTGGTCTGGCCGGAAACCGCGGTGCCGATCCTCAAGGACCAGGCCCAGGGCTACATCGACATGATGGGCCGCTTTGCCAGCGACCGTCACGGCGCGCTCATCACCGGCGTGCCGGTACGCCAGGTGGAGCAAGGGCAGCGCCGCTACTACAACGGCATCACGGTCAGCGGCGAAGGCCAAGGCACCTACCTCAAGCAGAAGCTGGTGCCGTTTGGCGAATACGTGCCGCTGCAGGACATGCTGCGCGGGGTCATCGCCTTCTTCGACCTGCCGATGTCGGACTTTGCCCGCGGCCCGGCCGACCAGGCCATGCTGCAGGCCAAGGGCTACCAGATCGCCCCGTACATCTGCTACGAGGTGGTCTACCCGGAGTTCGCCGCGAGCCTTGCGGCACGCAGCGACATTCTCCTGACGATCAGCAACGACACCTGGTTCGGCACCTCGATCGGCCCGCTGCAGCACCTGCAGATGGCGCAGATGCGCGCCCTGGAAGCCGGCCGCTGGATGATTCGCGCAACCAACAACGGGGTCACCGGGCTGATCGATCCGTTTGGCCGGATCACCGCGCAGGTACCGCAGTTCGAGCGGGCGATCCTGTATGGGGAGGTGGTGCCGATGCAGCAGCTGACGCCTTACCTGCAATGGCGCTCGTGGCCGTTGGCCGTGGTGTGCCTGCTGCTGTTCGGCTGGGCACTGCTGGCGGCGCGGATCGCCAAGACCGTGTAGGCCCAGGGGCTGCTCCGCAGCCCCTGATCTTCAGTAGAACAACCGATACCCCGCCAACCCCGCCGCCTCATTGAGCAACTGCCCGCTCTGCCACACCGCCCGCCCTTCGGGCAACAACCCCCAGAACGGCCGCCCGTGGTCGCGGCCCAAGGCCCCCATCGGCGCGGGCACCACTTCGAACCCCGCCTGCTCGAAACTCCAGCGCGAGCGCTGCATGTGCCAGGCCTGGGTGACCAGCACGACCCGGCGCACGCCTTGGGACTGCAGTATTTCAGCGCTCAGCCGGGCGTTTTCCCAGGTGGTGAGGCTGGCTTCTTCCTGCCATTTCACCCGCACGCCAAAGTCCCGCTGCAGGCTGTCGCTCATCAACCGCGCCTCGCTTGGCGCAGTGCCGTAGTGCAGGCCACCGGTAGTCAGCACCGGCAGGCCCGAGGCCTTGGCCAGCCGCGCCGCATAGCGCAGTCGCTCCATGGCCACCAGGCCCGGCTGGTCTTGCCCGCCCCAGGCCGGATCGCCGCGCTCGCGCCCGGCGCCCAGCACCACGATGGCATCGGCGCGCTCGGCCAGCCGCGCCCACTCGGGCGGGTCCAGGGGCCGCTCGGTCTCCAGCAGCCGCGCCGCCTG
The DNA here is from genome assembly GCA_029239415.1 of Pseudomonas sp. Next base: position 18,723 of record JAQZAY010000024.1, read on the forward strand.
CTCGACCGTCAGCGGCAGGCTCATGACCCACAGCCCGCCCAGCCCCAGCGCAAAGCACAGCCCTGCCAGCCGCGGTCGGCGCTTGCGCAGCCACCAGGCCGCCAGCAGCAACAGCAGCAAGCCGCCGGGGGGCAGCAACCAGTGCTTGATCAGGTAGCGAATGGGCATCGGGCACCTCCATGGAAGGTGCGCAGCCTAAGAAAATCGGCGCCAGCCCACAAGTGCGCGGGCGGCGCCGATTGGTAAATGTCTGGAGATATAGGGCGCGCTCGTGGTTGCGCCTGCGCATCCGCAGGACTACCTCAAGGGCAGCGTCCTGGAGGACCTTGTGGCCAGGGACGAGCGCTTCTTGTCGTTGAGCCAGATCACCTTGGCCCTCGGCAATGGCTCCGCCTGCTGGTAGGCGCCGACACTGGCGAAACGGCCTGCGGCAAGCGTTTCCAGATAAGCCTTGATCACCTCGAACTCGGCATGGCTCAGGCCGCGCAGCTCGAGTTCGACAGGCGTTTCGTCGCGCAGTTGCACAGACGTCCTGGCCACTTCCAGCGCCAATCCCAGGCGATCGATCAGGCGTTCATATAACTCCGTTTTCAGCAAGGGCAGTTGCGACTCTCCCATCCGTCCACCTCATTGAAGATAAGAACATCTCCCCACCCCTGAGCTTAGCGTCACTGCGAAAGGCAGCCGGGCGCCGCGACCAACGGCCCGCAGGCCACGTGGCCTGGGTCGCGATGCAATCAGGGTTTCCCTCTACGCGCGGCGCTCCTGTATGCTACGGCGTTCACTCTTTTGACACCGGATTGCCGGATGCAGCGAGTCTCGCTGCCTGGATAGGGTCTCTCATCTCTCAGCGCAAAAGTAGCCATGCACGAACAATATCTGCCCCGTGACATCGAAGCCGCCGCCCAGACCTTCTGGGACGAGCAACAGTCGTTTGCCGTCAGTGAACAGCCAGGCAAGGACACCTACTATTGCCTATCGATGTTCCCGTACCCGAGCGGCAAGCTGCACATGGGGCACGTGCGCAACTACACCATCGGCGACGTGATCGCCCGCTACCAGCGCATGCTCGGCAAGAACGTCCTGCAGCCAATGGGCTGGGACGCCTTCGGCATGCCGGCCGAAAACGCGGCGATGAAGAACAACGTCGCCCCGGCCAAGTGGACGTACGAGAACATCGACTACATGAAGACCCAGCTCAAGAGCCTGGGCCTGGCCATCGACTGGTCGCGTGAAGTCACCACCTGCAAGCCGGACTACTACCGCTGGGAGCAGTGGCTGTTCACTCGTCTGTTCGAGAAGGGCGTCATCTACCGCAAGAACGGCACCGTCAACTGGGACCCTGCCGACCAGACCGTACTGGCCAACGAGCAGGTGATCGACGGCCGTGGCTGGCGATCGGGCGCGCTGATCGAGAAGCGCGAGATCCCGATGTACTACTTCCGCATCACCGACTACGCCGACGAGCTGCTCGAGAGCCTCGACGAATTGCCAGGCTGGCCTGAACAGGTCAAGACCATGCAGCGCAACTGGATCGGCAAGTCGCGCGGCATGGAAGTGCAGTTCCCCTACGACCCGGCGAGCATCGGCCACGAAGGCGCACTGAAGGTCTTCACCACCCGTCCCGACACCCTGATGGGCGCCACCTACGTGGCGGTAGCCGCCGAGCACCCGCTGGCCACCCAGGCCGCCGAGGGCAACCCGGCGCTGCAGGCCTTCATCGAGGAATGCAAGAGCGGCAGCGTCGCCGAGGCCGACGTCGCCACCCAGGAGAAGAAGGGCATGCCCACTTCCCTGTTCGTCGAGCATCCACTGACCGGCGAGAAGCTGCCGGTATGGGTCGCCAACTACGTGCTGATCCACTACGGCGACGGCGCGGTCATGGCCGTGCCGGCCCACGACGAGCGCGACTTCGAGTTCGCCCACAAGTACGGCCTGCCGATCAAGGCAGTGGTGCGCACCAGCGCCGGCGACGACGTGGGCAGCGAATGGCAGGCTGCCTATGGCGAGCACGGCCAGCTGATCAACTCCGGCGCCTTCGACGGCCTGGACTTCGAAGGCGCCTTCGACGCCATCGAGGTCGCCCTGATCCGCAAGGACCTGGGCAAGTCGCGCACCCAGTTCCGCCTGCGCGACTGGGGCATCAGCCGCCAGCGCTACTGGGGCTGCCCGATCCCGATCATCCATTGCCCGTCCTGCGGCGACGTGCCGGTGCCCGAGGACCAGCTGCCGGTGACCCTGCCGGAGAACGTGGTGCCCGACGGCGCCGGCTCGCCACTGGCGCGCATGCCCGAGTTCTACGAGTGCACTTGCCCCAGGTGCGGCACCGCGGCCAAGCGCGAAACCGACACCATGGACACCTTCGTCGAGTCGTCCTGGTACTTCGCCCGCTATGCCTCGCCGAACTACGAGGGCGGCATGGTCGATCCGAAGGCCGCCAACCACTGGCTGCCGGTGGACCAGTACATCGGCGGCATCGAGCACGCCATCCTGCACCTGCTGTACGCGCGCTTCTTCCACAAGCTGATGCGCGAC
>JAQZAY010000333.1 GCA_029239415.1 Pseudomonas sp.
CCTCCAGCGCGCGCCCAATACTCAGCCGGCCTGCGCTGGCACGGGCTTAGCCCGCGGCGCCAAGGCCTCCAGATAAGCGCATAACAACAAGAGGCGCCCTATGAACACGCCGAGCAATGCCGGACGCGAGCTGCCCCGGCTCGAAGTTCGCTCGATCGATTACGTGCCGCGTGAAGAACGCCATGGAAAGATCTGGCACCAGGGGCCGTTCTGGTTCACTGGCAACTTCGTTTTCCTGACCATGATGGTCGGCTTCACCGGCCCGAGCATGGGGCTCGGCATGCTGTGGAGCATGCTCGCGGTGGCGCTCGGTGCCTGTTTCGGCACCATCTTCATGGCGCTGCATGCCAACCAGGGGCCGAAGATGGGCCTGCCGCAGATGATCCAGTCGCGGGCGCAGTTCGGCAGCCGCGGCGCCATCGTGCCGTTCGCGGCGACGGTGTTCGTGTATATCGGTTTTATCGTGTTCGGGGTGATTCTGGTCACCCAGGCCCTGCAGCTGGTGCTGCCCGGCACCAAGGCGTTCTGGTACCCGGCGCTGGTGGTGCTGTCGATCATCGTCGCGGTGGTGGGTTATGACCTGCTGCATTTCGTGCAGCGCTGGCTCACCTATGTGCTGATCGCCACCTTCGCGGTGGTCACGGTGATGGCCGTTACCGCCCTGCCCGAGGCTTCGGCCGTGACGGTGGCCGCCACGCCGCATTGGGACACCACCGCGTTTCTGGTGCAGCTGTCCCTCGCCGCCGGCTACAACATCAGCTATTCGGTGTACGTGTCCGACTACTCGCGCTACCTGCCCGAAGATGCACCGAGCGGCAGGCTGATCTTCTGGACCTACCTGGGCGCAGCCGGCTCGGCGGTGTGGCTGATGTCGCTGGGGGCGGTGCTCGCCACCTACCTGCCGGGCGCCGATGGCATCGTCGCCCTGGTGACCACCGGCAACCATTTCTTCCCGGGTTTTGGCGTGTTCGTGGTGCTGGTCGGCGCCGCTGCGCAACTGTCGGTGACGGGCGTGAACTGCTACGGCGCGATGCTCACCGGCATCAGCGCGGTGGATGGTTTCCGCCCGGTACGCCCGACCCTTGGCCTGCGCGTGGCCGGGCTGACGCTGGTGGGCGTGACCTCGATCATCGTCTCGCTGTCGCTGCCCGAGGCGTACATGAGCAGCTTCAACGGCTTCGTGCTGCTGATGCTGTACTTCCTGATCCCGTGGACGGCGGTGAACCTGGTCGACTTCTATGGGGTGCGCAAGGGCCAGTATTCGATAGGCGAGATCTTCAACCCGCAGGGTATCTATGGCCGCTGGGCGTGGCAGGGCATCCTCTCCTACGCCGCCGCCTTCATCTGCATGATCCCGTTCTTCTCGCTGCCCTTCTATGTCGGCCCGGTCGCCGAGGCACTGGGCGGTGCGGACGTGGCGTTCATTCCCGGCCTGCTGATGGGCGGCGGCCTCTACTACCTGCTGGCCTTGACCGGCAGCAAGCAACCTTGCGCCGCGCCGAATCACCTCTAGCCCACTGCAGTCTTCCGCAAACCTACCCCTGAGGGCGGCCGGGCCGCCCTCGCTCACCCGCGTTTCAGGTGCATGCCCATGAACAACAAGACCGTCGCCCTTATCCAACAGCCCCCGGCTGTGCTCGACACCGCGCAATCGCTGGAACGCGCCGTGGCGCATATCACCGAGGCCGCCGCCCGCGGTGCGCAGCTGGTGGTGTTTCCGGAAACCTGGCTGAGCGGCTACCCGGCCTGGGTGTTCGGCATGGCCGGCTGGGACGACGCCCACGCCAAGCACTGGTACCAGCGGCTGCTCGCCGAGAGCCCGGTGCTCGGCGCCCACGACGATATGAACGACGGCCTGGCGCCGATGCGTGCCGCCGCCCGCGAGCACGAGGTGTGCGTGGTGGTGGGCATCAACGAGCGGGCGCGCCCGCAGAGTGGTTCGCTGTTCAACTCGCTGGTGACCATCGGCGATGACGGTTGCCTGCTCAACGTGCACCGCAAACTCACGCCGACCCACACCGAGCGCAACGTCTGGGCCAATGGCGATGCCGCCGGCCTGCGCGTGGTCGATACCCCGGTCGGCCGCGTCGGCGGGCTGATCTGCTGGGAGCACTGGCACCCGCTGGCCCGCCAGGCGCTGCATGCCCAGGATGAGCAGATCCACGTCGCCGTATGGCCGGACATGCCGGAGATGCACCACATCGCCGCCCGCTCCTATGCCTTCGAGGGACGCTGTTTCGTGCTCTGTGCCGGCCAGTACCTGACCACCGCCGACCTGCCCGCCGACCTGCTGGATGCCTATCGCCAGGGTGCCGGCGCCGAGCAATCGGTCGATGGCGTGCTGTTCGCCGGCGGCTCGGGCGTGGTCGGCCCGGACGGCCAATGGGTTGCGCCGCCGCTGGTGGGCGAAGCCGGCATCGTGCTGGCGACCCTCGACCTGGACTGCGTGGATGCCCAACGCCATGACCTGGATGTGGCCGGCCACTACCTGCGCCCGGACGTGTTCGAGCTGCACGTCGACCGTCGCCCACGCAGCGGCATCGCACTGCGCGACAAGTGACCCATCAACGGCGCTGACGATCCCCGCCAGCGCCGCCCCATTGCATTCTTCGAAGACTCATCATGAACGACGTACTGCTCGCCACTGCCCTGTTGTCTCTCGCCCTTGGCGCCCTCTCCGGCTTCGCCGTGCTCACCTGCGTCGACTACCCGGAAAAGGCCCGGGCGCTGGGCGTGATCAACCCGATGCGCATTCGCCAGGCCCATATCGACTGGATCGTGATGGGTACGGTGATGGTCTCCACCGCCCTCGCCGTACCGGACATGCCGGGCTGGATCTACGCACTGGTACTGTTCGGCGGCGTGATCAACCCGCTGACCTTCGTGCCCATGGCCTTCTCGAAGACCGTGGACACGACCCAGGCGTTTCGCCTGGTGTCGCTGGCCTCCTTCACCTCCCTAAGTCTGGGCTTGGTGCTGGCGGCAGGGCACTTCATCAGCACCCATTTCTAACCTGCCGCACCGGGCCATCGGCAGCTGCCATAATCGGCGGGCGTTGAACACAGACCCAATGGGCGGACGACACCATGCTGGCCAACCTCTCGGATATCGATCTGAAAATGCTGCGCATCTTTTGCTCGATCGTCGAGGCGGGCGGCTTTACCGCTGCCCAGGTGCCGCTCAATACCAGCCTGCCGCGCCTGAGCGTGACGGTACGGGATCTGGAAACCCGCCTCGGTTACACCCTGTGCCGGCGCGGCAAGGGTGGCTTCCAGCTGACCGAGCAAGGCGCCCAGGTGTACGCCGCCGCCCAGGAGCTGTACGCCGACATGGAGCGCTTCCGCCAGCGCCTGGTGCTGCTCAATACCCACCACCCGGAGACCCTGCGGGTCGGCAGCCTCGACAACCTGATCACCCTGCAACCGGCGCCCCTGCCCTATGCCCTCGGCAAGCTGCGCGAGGCGATCCCGGACACCCGCCTGGTGCTGCAGGTGCTCACCGCCGAAGGGCTGGAACAGGCGGTGATCAATGGCGACCTGGACCTGGCCATCGGCGTGTTCGACCACCAGCTCTCGGGGCTGCATTACCTGACGCTGTTCGACGAAGAGCAGAACCTCTATTGCGGTCAGGGCCACCCGATGTTCGGGCGCGCCGACAGCACGCTCAGCGATGCCGATATCTTCACCGCCCAGTATGTCGACCGCGGCCTGGTAGTGGAAAACCGCAAGCCGTTCACCTTTCCGTTCAACAGCGTGTCCAGCGCCTCGTCGACCGAGGCCGTCGCCTCGCTGGTCGCCTCCGGCCACTTCATCGGTTACCTGCCGACCCACTATGCCGAGGTGCTGGTGGCGCGTGGCGTGTTGCGGCCGATCTGGCCGGCGCGCTTCGCCTATCAGGCGACCTGCCACTGCATCACCCGCCAGGGCGCCTCGTACAGCCGGTCGATGGAGGTTTTCATCTCTGCACTGAGCGCGGCTGCCGCCCTGGCCTCGCACGCCTAGCTCCACCCGCAGCGGCACAGTCGGGTTCACTTCCCGCTAGACGATACAACATAACATTACTATATTACCCGCCCCCATTTTTCTCATTGGGCAGCGCGGCGACGCCCTGCCCTCGTCGAAACTCGCCAAGGACCTGCCCATGCATTCCAGGAACCGCCCTCGCCTCTCGCTGCTCGCCGGCGCCTTCGCCGCCTGGCTGACCCTGACATCCGCCCATGTCGCTGCCGAAGACCGCGTGTTCGACGTGGTCGCGCC
>JAQZAY010000334.1 GCA_029239415.1 Pseudomonas sp.
CGCCCTTCCCTCTTGGAAATCTTGACCGATCTGGGTCGTCGTGGGGTTAGTCTGGACCACTGAGCGGACGCCAACATCTGGAAATCAAAATTGGCTAGAGAAGAGCCGCTTCGACTGGCATGCTTTCCCGACTTCTCAGCCTCGTACGTGACGAGTGAGTCAGCCGTTAGGGTGAAGAAACCGACCAAGGTCGGTTTCTTCGTTTCAAGCACATAACTTCACATTCTTCAAAAAAGGCAGCCGTGCGCGGGCAGACTTCGGTCTGGCCGAGCTTCCTACGTCCTCGGTTTCTCACCCCGCGTATGGCTGCCACCTTAATCGGTTAGAAGGATTAGGTTGCGGCTCCTCAAATCGACTTGGAGTCACTCTTATGAAAAAAGCGAAAGCGAAGAGTGCGCGGCAGGCCTGAAAGCTTTGAAGGCGAATTAAGGACCTGTGGGAGCGGCTTCAGCCGCGAAGAAGTTGACGCGGTGTCTGGCACCGGCCGCGCCGGTGTTCGCGGCTGAAGCCGCTCCCACGAGTTCCAGCACCACACCAGCGGAGGCACGGCTCCACCCGGTGGGACCGGCCCCGCAGATCTTACTCTAGCCTGCGCAGCCGATACTGCGGCGGCAGCTGCTCGGGCCCGCTGATGGTGGCGTCCAGGCTCTTCCACCGCCCGTCCTTGATGCCATAGATGCACCCGTGCACCGACAGGCTCTGCCCGCGGTGCCAGGCGTTCTGCACGATGCTGGTATGGCCGACGTTGGCCACCTGCTGGATCACGTTGAGCTCGCACATGCGGTCGACCCTGGCCTCGCCTTCCAGCGGGGCCAGCTCGTCGCGCTTCTCGTAGTACAGGTCGCGAATCGAGCGCAGCCAGCCATCGATCAACCCCAGCTGGCGGTCCTGCATGGCCGCGCGCACGCCGCCGCAGCCATAGTGGCCGGTGACCAGGATGTGCTTGACCTTGAGCACGTCCACCGCGTACTGGATCACCGACAGGCAGTTGAGGTCGGTGTGCAGCACCACGTTGGCGACGTTGCGGTGGACGAACAGATCACCGGGCAGCATGCCGACGATCTCATTGGCCGGTACCCGCGCATCCGAACAGCCGATCCAGAGATACTCGGGCGTCTGCTGGCGCGCCAGCTTGGCGAAGAAATCAGGGTCGCGCTGGGTGATGGCGTCGGCCCAGCGGGCGTTGTTGTCGATCAGTTCCTGCAGGTCGTGCATGTCAGTGCCTCATCAGGGAGTACCTTGGTATGACGGACCCGAGTCACACCCTCACTCGAACAGGGTGCAGGCCATCACCAGGGCATCTTCGCGCCCGCCGGCCACCGGGTAGTAGTCCCGGCGCCGGCCGACCTCATTGAAACCATAGCGCTCGTACAGGCGGTATGCCGACTGGTTGCTGGCGCGCACTTCCAGGAAGCACTCGCGGCCGTTGAGCGCGAAGGCGCGGCTCATCAGGTGCTCGAGCAGGCGCAGGCCCAGGCCCTTGCCCTGGCTCTCGGGCTTGACGGTGATGTTGAGCAGGTGCGCTTCGTCGATGATCACATTGACCACGCCATGGCCGACCTGCTGGCTGCCTTCGAACATCAGCCAGATTTCGTACGACTTGAGCCCATCGAGAAAGATGCCGCGGGTCCAGGGGTGGCTGAAGGCGGCATATTCGATCTTCAGCACGGCATCCAGGTCCGCCTCGGTCATGCGGCGGAAACTGATCGGATCACTCATTCAACAGGCTTCCAGCGCGCCATCAGCTGGCGCATCGCTTTCCAGACGTGCGCCTTGCGTGGCGGCTCGTCCATCAACAGTTCAAGGCCGGGCAAGGCCCAGGCAGTGCCCAGGCCCGGTACGGTGAGTTCCTGGTAGTACGCCTCGTCCTGCACGTCGCCGGCAAAGCGCATGGCAGGCAGGCCGACCAGCCACAGGCAGGCGCAGGGCGCGGTTTCCATCTGCACCTGGACAAACCCCTGGAGGAAATCCCGGGCAGCCTCCGGCCCCTGGTCCAGGCTGCCACGCGCCAGCAGCGGCCAGCGCACCGGCTCGCCGATGATCTGCGGGCTGTCGGGCAGGCCGGCGGCGCGCAGCATGTCCTTGAGCAGCAGGTAGGATGGGTCGCGGCTCTGGAATGGCTGGCCCGTGACCAGTTCGACCAGCAGCAGGCAATTGCCGGCGCGCAGCAACTGCAGGGCAAAGCGCGGCGGCGGAGCGGGCGCGGGACGGGCCGCCGGGACCGGCGCCTCGCCCTGGGCCTCGACCGGCTTGCTTGCGGCCTTGGCCGTGCTGGCAGGCCGCGCAAGCTCGATCCTGATCCGCTCGCTCGGACGCGACACCGGGGTCGCTGGAGCGACGGTGGGCGCGGGAGGCCTGACACGAGGCGGCACCTCGGGTTCGGGCTCGGCCACCGGTGCCACCGGCAGCAGCAGCTCGGGGCGCGAGCTGGCGGCGAACGGCAGTTCGGCACGCGGCAGCCAGTGCACCACTTGCATGGCGTTGAGGTAGGCGCGGCGGCGGGACTCGGTCAGCAAGGCGCGGGCATCCGGGAAAAGACAGTCGGCTATTCTACCGCCCTTGCCCGGCGCGCGCCGCAGTTGATGGACAGAAAACTCCTGTTGCCGATCGGGAGTGAAACCCTGCCCTGTCGATGCAGTACAATCCCCCACCTTTTTTTGGCAACGAGTCGACCCGCCAATGATCGAACCCAAGCGCGTCCTGCGCGCCCTTGCCGAACACTGGGCCTTGCTCGAACCGTTGTGCGAGCGTTTCGACCAGGGCACTCTGAGCCTGATCGAACTGCGCCAGCAGTTGGCCCAGCAGCAACTGGACAGCACCGCGCAGGACATCACCCAGCTGCTCGACGTCTGGATCCGCCTGGACATCCTGGTCCCGGTCGCCAAGAGCCCGAACCGCTTCGAGCTCAACGCGCAGATCCACGATTTCCTCGCCTACCTGCGTCGCGAGCACCGCCTGGGCCTGTGCCTCGAGATCGAAGCCTACCTGCGCCACCTCGAGCGCCTGGCCGGGCACATCCAGGACGCCTTCGACAACCGCGACAGCGACGACCTGGCCCGCCAGCTGCGCCTGCTCGACATGCGCGTGCGCGACGTGCTCAAGAAGCTCGACAACGATGAGCAGGCGCTGGTCGCCGTGGCCGAGCGCGCCAAGACCCGCGACCGGCAGATCCCCCTGCGCCAGCGCTACGCCGAAGTGCTGGCGACCTGGGACGAATACGTCGAGCCGATGATCTCGCTGGTCAATGCCGACGGCGCCTTCGAGCAGGGCGTGCGCAAGGTCGAGACCGTGCTGCTGCGCCTGCTGGGCGAGCAGGCGCGCCTGGGTCATCTGGTCGACGACGACATGCTGCTGCGCACCCACGCGCGCATCCTCGAGATGCAGACCTGTGCCCAGCTGACCCTGCGTCATGCCCGCGAGCTGCTGCTGCCACTGCGCGAGGAAGCCCGCCGGCACAATGCCGTGACCCGCGGCGCCGCCCTGGCCCTGTCGGTGATCCGGCGCAAGGGCCTGGACGCCGTGCCCCAGGCCGCCCTGCCCATGTTCACCCGCCCGCAGAGCACGTTCCTGGGCAGTGCCAGCCAGGTCGAGGCCTACGTCTACGCCCTCGCCCGTTTCGAGCCCAAGCCGGCGCAGTTTCCCAAGGCGCACAAGCCCGACAAGGCCACGCCAACGCGTGCGCCGCGCACGGTCAAGGAAATGCTCGAGCGCTGCGAAGGCGCCCTGCCCCTGCCCGACCTGATGGCCTGGCTGCTGGAGCAGGAGCCAGAAGGCGCCACCGACGAGCTGCTGTACTGGTTCTCGCGCCTCTCGCGCGAGAAGCGCTTCAGCCGTCAGCGCCTCGCCCGGCGCGAGTACGCCACCCACGAGCACCGGGTCAGCCTGTGTTCGTTTGCCCTGGCCTCCAGCCGCACGCCATCGCCTGAATCCAATGCGAGCCCTGCCCATGCATCTTGATCTTTCCGAACTGTCGCAACTCGCGCCGATCTTCCGCGAGCTGTTCAAGGGCTTTCACATCAGCCGCCGCGACCCCGAGCTGTACGCCCACCTGTCGAACTTCCAGGACCAGTACCGCGGCCTGTTCAAGGCCCTGGGCTTCGAGCTGGTCTGCGACACCCGCGGCTTCTACTACTTCGTCCCCGAGTTGGCCACGGCCTCCGCGCAGGTCAACAAGACCGCCCAGCGCCTGTCGCTGTTCACCTTCATCCTGGTCGAGCACCTGGCCGACCAGGGCCGCGACCCGATGGC
>JAQZAY010000335.1 GCA_029239415.1 Pseudomonas sp.
ATGTCCTTGTAGTGCCTCTTGACGAATCTTCCGACATGGTATTACCTGAAACCGGTTTCAGAGAAAACCTAGCCAATAATTCGAACAAAGGTTCAGGCCGTGTCCTCTTTCAGTCCAGCCACCCTGCCCCGCGTTACCATCCAGGACGTCGCCCGTCATGCCGGCGTCTCCAAGGCCAGCGTCTCGCGCTTCATCGGCGAGGACCGCGACCTGTTGTCCGAGCTGATTGCCGGGCGCATCGAAAAGGCCATCGACGAACTGGGCTACCGTCCCAACCAGATGGCGCGCGGCCTCAAGCGCGGTCGGACCCGGCTGATCGGCATGCTGGTGGCCGATATTCGCAATCCCTATTCGGTGGCCGTGATGCATGGCGTGGAAACCGCCTGTCGTCGCCATGGCTACAGCCTGGTGGTGTGCAACACTGGACAGGACGACGAACAGGAACGCCAGCACCTGGCGGCGCTGCGTTCCTACAACGTCGAAGGCCTGATCGTGAACACCCTGGGGCATCATCCCGATGAGCTGCAGTCGCTCCAGGAGCAGCTGCCGCTGGTGCTGATCGACCGCAAGGTACCGGACCTGGCCAGCGATCTGGTAGGCCTGGACAATCCGGCTGCCGTCTCGCTGGCCCTGGAACACTTGCAACAGCGCGGCTATCGCGACCTGGCGCTGGTCAGCGAGCCGCAGGACGGCACCAGTTCCCGCCGGGAGCGCAGCGATGCCTTCAGCGCCTGGCTCGCCGACCAAGCGATGCTTACGGGCCAGGTGCTCTACACCGGCGAGACCTTTGCCAACGACCTGCTGCGATTTCTCGAGCAGCCTGGTCCTGGCGCAAAGGCGCTGTTCTGCGCCAACGGCACCGCCACCTTGAAGTGTATCCAGGCGCTGCGTGACCAGAACCGCGCCCTGGCCGATATCGGCCTGATCGCCCTGGATGACCTGGACTGGCTGCCTTTGCTCGGCAACGGCGTCACCGCCCTGGCCCAGCCCACCGAGCAGATCGGCGTCACTGCGTTCGAGTGCCTGCTCGGGCGCCTGCGCGGCAACGTTGGCCCGCCACAGGTCATCGATTTTCCCTGCCAGTTGATCGTTCGCGGCTCTACCCGACCTACCCCGTGACCTGACGGCATCGGCTGCCCGCGATGCCTTTCGACCTGTCTTGAAACCGGTTTCAGAGGATAACAACAATGACTCTCCATCCCGTCTCGATCAGCCTTTCCAGCTACGGAGCCATGCTCGTGCGCGAGCGTGGCCAGGCCGCTTTCATCCCGTTGCTGGCGCAATCCGGCGCCCGCTACATCGAGTTCCGTGAAGAGCTCATGGCGCCCCAGGAGTATCTGCACCTGCGCCAAGCAAGCATCGAACACGGTCTCGAATGCGTGTACTCCTCCCCGCTTGAACTATGGCAAGCCGGACAAGCCCAGCCCTGTGCGCACCTGGCAACCGCGCTGGAACGTGCCCGCGCATGCGGTTCCAGGTGGCTGAAGGTCTCGCTCGGCGTCTTCCATCCCGCCTGCGACCTGCGCGCGCTGGCTGCAACGCTGGAAGACCAGCCTGTGCGGCTGCTGGTGGAAAACGACCAGACCCTCCAGGGCGGCCGTATCGATGCACTCGAGCAGTTTCTCTCCCTGGCCCGCAAGCAGGGCATACCGGTCGGCATGACCTTCGATATCGGCAACTGGCACTGGCAGTCGCAATCGCCGCTCGAAGCCGCCCAGCGGCTGGGAAGTCATGTCGAGTACCTGCATTGCAAGGCGGTGACGCGCAGCGCCAGCGGCAAGCTGGGGGCCGTTCCTCCTTCGGCTGCAGACCTGGATGAATGGCAGTCGTTGCTTGCCTGGTTTCCCCAGGGCCTGGTCAGGGCCGTCGAATATCCCTTGCAGGGCGATGACCTGCTGGCCGTGACCCGCGCCGAAGTCCACGCGCTTGCGCGGCTGGATGTCGCCCAGCTGGAGGTGGCCCATGGCTGACATCCTCTGCTTCGGCGAAACCATGGCCATGCTGGTGGCCGAGCAATGCGGCGATCTCGACCAGGTGACGCACTTTCACCGGCGCATCGCCGGGGCCGACAGCAACGTCGCCATCGGCCTTGCCCGCCTGGGCTTCGACGTCACCTGGCTGAGCCGGGTCGGCAATGACTCGCTGGGTCGCTTCGTGCTGCAAAGCCTGCGCGAAGAGGGACTGGACTGCCAGCACGTGGCGGTCGACCCGCTGCGCCCGACCGGTTTCCAGTTCAAGGGCCGTACCGATGACGGCAGCGATCCGCAAGTGGAGTATTACCGCCGGGGCTCGGCGGCCAGCCAGCTGAACATCGCCGACCTGCCCGAGCGCCAGCCCCTGCCCCGCCACCTGCACGTCACGGGTATCCCACCGGCATTGTCCGCCGCCACCTGCGAGCTGGCCGACCACTTGTTGCTGCGCCAGCGCCAGGCCGGTGGCAGCAGCTCGTTCGATCCCAACCTGCGTCCCCAGCTCTGGGCCAGCGAGCGGCAGATGATCGAGACCCTCAATCATCTGGCCGGCCACGCGGACTGGGTGTTGCCGGGGCTGGCCGAGGGCCGCCTGTTGACCGGCTACCAGACGCCGCAGGACATCGCGGCCTTCTACCTGGACCGTGGCGCCCAGGCGGTGGCGATCAAGCTGGGCGCTGCCGGTGCCTACTACCGTACCGCCAGGGACCAGTCCTTCGTCGCCGCGCAGCCGGTGGCCCGGGTCATCGATACCGTCGGCGCCGGCGATGGCTTCGCCGTGGGCCTGATCAGCGCGCTGCTCGAACAGCAGCCGTTGCTGGAGGCCGTGAAACGTGGCAACTGGATCGGCAGCCGGGCGGTGCAAAGCCGTGGCGACATGGAGGGACTGCCACGACGCAGCGAGCTGACCGAGCCCGCCTGAACACTCCATTGCTGATGTTACCTGTCGCGACAACAACAAGATGCCAGGAGCAAGACCATGCAAACCGTCAAACTCGCCAGCCGCCGCTGGTGGTACATCATGCCGATCGTCTTCATCACCTACAGCCTGGCGTATCTGGACCGGGCCAACTACGGCTTCGCCGCGGCCTCCGGCATGGCCGCCGACCTTGCCATCACCCCGGGGCTCTCGTCGCTGCTGGGGGCACTGTTCTTCCTCGGCTACTTCTTCTTCCAGGTGCCTGGGGCCATCTATGCCCAGCGCCAGAGCGTGAAGAAGCTGATCTTCGTCAGCCTGATCCTCTGGGGCAGCCTGGCCACGCTGACCGGGGTCGTGTCCAACGCGTACTGGCTGATCGGTATCCGCTTCATGCTCGGGGTGGTCGAGGCGGCGGTGATGCCGGCCATGCTGGTGTACCTGTGCCACTGGTTCACCCGGGCCGAGCGCTCGCGGGCCAATACCTTCCTGATCCTCGGCAACCCGGTGACCATGCTGTGGATGTCGGTGGTCTCGGGCTATCTGGTCGAGCACTACAGCTGGCGCTGGATGTTCATCGTCGAAGGGCTGCCCGCCGTGTTCTGGGCGTTCATCTGGTGGCGCCTGGCCGACGACCGTCCGGCGCAGGCCAAGTGGCTCAGCACCGAGGAAAAGCACGACCTGCAAGCCGCGCTGGATGCCGAGCAGGTCGGGCTCAAGCCCGTGCGCAACTACGCCGAAGCCTTCCGCTCGCGCAAGGTGCTGATCCTGTCGGCGCAGTTCTTCTGCTGGAGCATCGGCGTCTATGGCTTCGTGCTGTGGTTGCCGTCGATCCTCAAGCAAGGCCTGCAGATGAACATGGTCGAGGCCGGCTGGCTGTCGGCGCTGCCTTACCTGGCAGCGGTCGTGGCGATGCTGGCGGTGTCCTGGGGCTCGGACCGCCTGCAGCGGCGCAAGCGCTTCGTGTGGCCGGCACTGTTGCTGGGCTCGCTGGCCTTCTATGGCTCCTATGCCCTGGGCGGCGAGCACTTCTGGTTGTCCTACGCCCTGCTGGTGCTGGCCGGTGGCTGCATGTACGCACCGTATGGGCCCTTCTTCGCGATCATCCCAGAGATCCTGCCGGCCAACGTCGCTGGCGGCGCCATGGCGATGATCAACAGCATGGGCGCGCTCGGCTCGTTCATCGGCTCGTACCTGGTCGGCTACCTGAACAGCGCCACCGGCTCGCCTGATGCGTCCTTCCTGCTGATGAGCGGCGCCCTGCTGGTGTCCGCCGTGCTCACCCTGTGCCTGGCCCCTGGCGACAGTGACCGCCGCCGGGCCCCGCAACCTGGCCCCCAGCCGGCCCACCCATGA
>JAQZAY010000336.1 GCA_029239415.1 Pseudomonas sp.
ATTGCTCATCCGAGATGGCACCGAAGCTGCAGTCAACCTCATGGAATAAGGTCCGAACCATCAGGAGTCCACCATGAATGCCATCGAATTGCTCGAAGCCGACCATGAACGCGTCAAAGGCATCCTTACCCAGCTCAGTGACTCCACCGAGCGCGGCGTGAAGAAGCGCACCGAACTGCTGGCCAAGCTGGAGATGGAACTGACGCTGCACACCAAGCTCGAGGAAGAGATCCTCTATCCCGCCTTCAAGGAAGCCGGTGGCAAGGAGCAGGCCATCATGTACCACGAGGCCAAGGAAGAGCACCGTGCCGTCGACAGCCTGGTGCTGCCAGACCTCAAGAACACCGATCCCGGGTCATTGGAGTTCACGGGTCGTGTCAAGGTGGTCAAGGAGCTGCTGGAGCATCACATCGAGGAAGAAGAGGAGGAAATGTTCAAGCAGGCTCGTGAGCTGATGAAGAAGGACGAGCTCGAAGCGCTTGGCGAGCAGATGGAAATCTTCAAGCAGACTTACAACAAGTCACTTGCCAATCAATGAAGATCAGGCTGGCAAGCCGTGGCGCACGGATGTGCACGGCCGACTGAACCCTTGTCGGGCAGCAACGTCACAGGAAAGATGGAACGACCCAGAGGCGCCCCGACGGATGAAAGAACTCAAGAAACGAGCCACCGTGCTTTGCTACCAAGGCAAGAAGCTGCTGTGCGTGCGCAAGCACAAGGCCGACTGGACGTTGCCCGGTGGCACGATCGAGGCTGGCGAGAAACCCCTGGACGCCGCCTTTCGCGAGCTGCGCGAAGAAACCGGTATCAAGGCGCGCAGTATCCGTTTCGTCAAGCGCTACCGCTCCTCTCGTCGAGAACACTACGTCTACCGGGTCACGCTCGATGGGCGTGTTCGTGCGCGCCCGCGCAATGAGATTGCCCAATGCCGCTGGTATGGCCGCAATGACCTGAACCGGGTGAAAAGCGAGATCGGCAAGCTGCTGGCTTCGCTCTAGGTGCGCCTGCGATTGATTCCATTGGCAGGTGAGGGGGCGTGAGGCTTGTGGCTCGTACAAAAATGAACTCACGGCGCCTGCCAGGGCCAATCTTGAAGGGCAGTCAGTCGTCTGCCCATCGACCAGGAGATTTTCCGCATGCCAGATTCCGAAGGCCGAATTCGCTACGCCGTGGTTGGCGGCGGCTCGATTTCCCAAGGCGCGTTCATGCCCGGCGTCGGCCAGACGCAGAACTCGGTCATCACCGCGCTGGTTACCGGGGACCCGGAAAAGGCTGACAAGCTGGCCAAGGCGTACCGGATCAAGAGCTACCGCTACGAGGACTACGCCACGCTGCTGGGCTCTGGCGAAATCGACGCCGTCTATGTGGCCACGCCCAACTTCCTGCACCGTGAATTCGTTGTTCCCGCCCTTGAGGCCGGCATCCATGTGCTGCTGGAAAAGCCCATGGCGACCACCGAGCAAGACTGCCAGGCGATGATCGAGGCCGCCAATGCCTCCAGGACCAAGCTGATGATCGCCTACCGGCTGCACTGCGAGCCAGGCACCCTGGAGATGATCCAGCGGGTCCAGGATGGGGACTTTGGCGACCCTCGCTTGTTCACCTCGACCTTCACCCAGACCGTCAAGCCTAGCAATCACCGCACCGAGCACGGCTTTGCCGCAGGGCCTGTGACCGACATGGGGCCGTATCCGCTGAACATGGTCCGTCAGCTGTTTGGCAGCGAGCCGATCGAAGTCAGTGCCCTGGGTATCAAGAGCACTGGCAGCAAGATGAGCACCTGGGACACGGTGACTGTCTCCCTGCGCTTTCCCGGCGAGCGCCTGGCCCAGTTCACGGTCAGCTACACCTTGCCAGGCAGCGAGCGCTTCCAGTTGCTCGGCAGTGAAGGCCAGATCGATGCCTCGCCCTGCTTCGGCTATGGCGAAGGCGTCTCGATCACCTATCGCGCCACTCTCGGTGATGACACCCAGGAGCACGTCCATCCGGTGGTGGACCAGTTCGCCGGCGAGACGGCCTACTTCTCCGACTGCATCCTCAATGACGTTGATCCGGAGCCGAACGGCGAAGAGGGCTGGCGTGACGTGCGGGTGCTGATGGCGATCGAAAAGGCACTTCAGACTGGCAAGGCGCAGGCGCTGGAGCCCTTGCCGGCCAAGCGCCGCGCCAGTCAGGACCAGCAACGCCAGTTCACCCTGGCCAAGGTACCCGACTACATCGACACCGAAGATCCTACCGAGTGACGACGTGGCGGAGCCGCCGGCAGGCCGCTCCGCCACGCCCTGGCTTCAGCGCTGGCGGCTGCAACCCGACAGGGTGCATGCGGTGCCCAGCAGCGCCAGGTGCGTCAGGCCCTGGGGCAGGTTGCCCAGGTACTGCTGCGTATGCGGATCGACCATTTCCGCGTAGATGCCCACCCCGCGGTTCAGCCCATCGACCGCATCCAGGAACATCGCCGTGGCCCGCTCCTTGCGGCCCAGCAGGGCGTTGGCCTCGGCCAGCCAGAAGGTGCAGGCCAGGAAGCAGCCTTCTTCCTTGTGGACCTCGCTGTAGCGGTAGTGGAACGCGCCGCAGCCAAGTTCTTCCTCGATCGCCTGCACCGTGGCAAGCAAGCGTTCCTGGCGCGGGAAACCGAAGCGTACGGCCAGGGCAATGGAGGCATCCAGGCGATCGCTGCCAGGATAGAACTCGTAGGCCTGGCGCTTTTCGCTCCAGCAATGTTCGTCGATCCATTCCAGGATACGCTGGCGCTCGCGATCCCAGCGCTCGCAGCAGGTGGTGGGCAGGTGGCCGCCCTGGGCCAGTTCGACTGCACGGCTCAATGCCTGCCAGCAACTGATCTTGGAGATCGTGTAGTGCTGCGGCTCGTGCAACTCCCATATCCCGCAGTCCTTGCGTCGCCAGCCGTCGGCACACTGGTCGGCCAGCTCGGCCAGGATCGTCGCGCTGCGCGCATCGAGGATGTTCCCCGAGTCGATGAAGCAGCGCGCGGTTTCGAAGATATCGCCGAAGATCCCATGCTGCAGCTGGTCCACCGCGTCGTTGCCCTTGACCGGCGGCGAGTGCTTGTAGCCTGGCAGGTCGAGGCGTTCCGAGACCTTGCCGAGACAACCGTCCAATGTGTAGCAGACGTGCGGTCCATGCTCGCCCAGGCGATGGAGCAGCCAGGTGAACGCCGCCTTGGCCTCGGGCTGCGCGCCGATGCTCAGGAACGCCTCGATGGTGTAGCCGGCGTCACGGATCCAGGCGAAGCGATAGTCGTAGTTTTTGTTCCCACCAATGCGCTCGGGCAGCGAGGTGGTGGCCGCAGCCATGATCGAGCCACTGGGCGAGGACAGCAGCAGCTTCAATGCCAGCGCGCTGCGCATGACCAGGGGCTTGTAGTCGCCGTTGTAGATCAGGCCTTCGGCCCATTGCCGCCATTCGCGGTCCGA
Source organism: Pseudomonas sp. (assembly GCA_029239415.1). The sequence continues at coordinate 3,435 of JAQZAY010000336.1, forward strand.
GCCGTCGATGCGTTCGTCGATCAGCTCCAGCGGCGGCACCACCAGCGGCTCGTCGCGCCCGGCGATGATCGCGATCACTTCGCGCTGGCCAGCAGCGATGGACAAGCGGGCGCGAACCCCGAGGTCGTCCTTGCGCTCGACCTGCAGGCGCTCGCTGTGCAGGAACATGCCCAGGATCTTGCCGGCATGGAAGACATCGCCATTGCCGGTCGGCGACAGGTAGGGACAGATCTTGTCGGCCTGGGTGCCGAAATCCATGTCCACCTTGAACACCACCTCGCCTTCGATGCCCTCGATGCGCCGGCCCAGTTCGGCCCAGGGCAGCCGGCCCGCCGGACCGCTGTTGAGCGACTCGACCATGCGCGCCCGCCCGCTCTCGGTGATGAAGACCGATTCCAGCACATTGCTGTCGGGGCGGTAGCGGCGTTCGACCGTGTACGGCAGCTCGGGGCATATCTGGAAATACCCGCCTGTCTCCGGTGCCAGCAAACGATCGAACAACGGCGGCGAGTCCATGTGCGGCACGCACCACCAGTCGATCGAGCCGTCCCAACCGACGAGGGCGACCGAACGCCCATCGCCCAGCGCGCCGTAGCCTTCCAGGGGCAAGTATCCGTGTTCGTCACGCACAGGCGTGCCTTGCTGGTGTGAAAGCACTAGCGGTTTGTTCATGAGACCCCACTTAAGGACAGTTCGACAGCAGGGCATCGCACCATGGGTCCAGACCGCTGGCAAAATGCCCCTCGTACTGTTACCGACTGCGTGGAATGCAGGTTGGTTCGGGGTTTCTGTC
>JAQZAY010000337.1 GCA_029239415.1 Pseudomonas sp.
TCTGCCGGCCATGGAGCGTTTCCTCATCAGCGACTTTCTGTGCCAAAGACCACTTGGCTTGTACGGATGAATGCTATGGGGTTAGATTGAATAACTCAAATTCATAATTTTCATGCTTTGGATAACCTTAAGGAATCCCAGATGGACCTCGCGACCTTGGGCGCCTTCATTGCAATCGCCGAGACCGGCAGCTTTTCCGGCGCAGCGCAGCGGCTGTTCCTGACCCAGCCGGCGATCAGCAAGCGAGTCGCCAACCTCGAGCAGCAGCTCGACACACGCCTGTTCGATCGCCTGGGTCGCGAGGTCACGCTCACCGAGGCCGGACGTGCCTTGCTGCCGCGCGCCTACCAGATCCTCAATGTGCTGGACGATACACGGCGTGCCCTGACCAATCTCTCCGGCGAAGTGGGTGGGCGACTGACACTAGCGACCAGCCACCATATCGGTCTGCATCGCCTGCCGCCTGTGCTGCGCGCCTTCACCCGGCAGTACCCGCAGGTCGCACTGGACATCCAGTTTCTCGATTCGGAAGCGGCCTATGACGAAGTGCTGCACGGACGCGCCGAAATCGCCGTCATCACCCTGGCGCCTGAACCCCACGCCCTGATTCGCGCCACGCCGGTCTGGCGTGATTGGCTGGACTTCGTCGCCTCCCCCGAACATCCGCTGGCCAACGACCAGGCGGTCAGTCTGACCGACGTGGCCAGGCACCCGGCGGTGTTCCCTGGGGGCAACACGTTCACGCATCACATCGTCCATCGCCTGTTCGAGAGTCAGGGCCTGACGCCGAACATCGCCATGAGCACCAATTACCTGGAAACCATCAAGATGATGGTCTCGATCGGCCTGGCCTGGAGCGTGCTGCCGCGCACCATGCTCGACGAGCAAGTCGCCCCGATCGCCCTGCCTGGTATCGAGCTGTCGCGCCAGCTGGGCTACATTCTGCATACGGAACGAACGCTGTCGAACGCCGCCCGGGCCTTCATGGCCTTGCTCGATGCCCACGCCGCGCCTGGCTGAACAGGCTTCATTCCCGTCGTTCGCCCCAAGGACGCGTCATCGCCAAAGGTCTGGTACCGATGCCCACTTCCGCACACCGATTCCCCCGCTTGCCGCGCATCCTCGCCTCCGACCCCGAAGCCTCGGAGCAGGCCTGGCAAAACGCCCCTCAACTGCTGGCCGCGCTCAACGGCGCGCGTCTCGGCGCTTGGCTATGGGACATCCCCTCAGGTGGTGTGAGCTGGTCGCGGGGTACGCAGGCCCTGTTCGGCTTCGACCCGGGTCAGCCGCTGCCCGCCGACATCGATTACCTCGACCTGCTCCCGGCCCAGGACCGCGACCGCGCACGCCAGGCCTTCGAGGCGGTGATCGCCGGCCAGCCGTTCGGACAGGCGATGCGGCACCGTATCCGCTGGCCCGATGGCAGCCTGCACTGGCTGGAGATCAGCGGTAGCCTGATGCATGACGCCGAGGGTCGCGCGCAGATGATCGGCGTGGTCCGCGAGGTCACCCGGCAGCGTGAGCGTGAGGTTGCACTGATGCAGTCAGAGCAGCGCTTCGCCACCTTGTTCCGCCTGAGTCCCAACGTGATCCTGCTCACCCGTCGGCATGACGGGCTGATCCTGGAAGCCAACCAGAGCTTCGAGCTCTGCCTGGGCTGGCCATTGGCCGAGGCCATCGGCAAGACCACGACGGAGCTGAACCTGTGGGTCGACCCGGCGCATCGCCAGCAGATTCTCGACGCCACCCAGCATGCCGGCGGCCCGGTCACGCTGGAGGTGTCATTCCGCGACCGTAGCTGCAAGGTGCACGACGGCATCCTCAGCACGCAAGGCATCGAGATGGACGGGGTCATCCACCTGCTGACGACCTTCGTCGACCTCAGCGAACAGGTCGAGCGCGAACAGCGCCTGAGTGCCTCGGAGGCGAAGTTCGCCAGCCTGTTTCAAGTCAGCCCCGATCCCATCTGCGTGACGCGCCAGGACACCGGCCAGTTCATCGAGGTCAACCCGGCCTTCACCCAGACCTTCGGCTGGCACGTGGACCAGGTCATCGGCCGCACCGCCGAGCAACTGGGGCTCTGGGCCGAAGCGCCCGAACGGGCCCGACGCATCGAGCAGGTCATCCGCGACCAGGGTTTGAGCAACGTCGCGGTCGTGGCGCACACCGCCCAGGGCGAGCGGTTGACCTGCGTGATCGCCAGCCGCGTGATCGCCGTCGATGGCCAGGCCTGCAGCGTGACCACCTTGCGCGACATCACCCAGCAGCAACGCGCCGAGGCCGCGCTGAAGGCCAGCGAGGAGAAGTTCGCCAAGGCGTTCCACTCGAGCCCCGACGCCATCACCATCACCGAACGCGACAGCGGACGCTACCTGGAAGTCAACGAAGGGTTCTGTCGATTGACCGGCTACCGGCTCGAGGACGTGATGGGGCGCAGCGTATTCGAGCTCAGCATCTGGGCCGACGAGCAGCAACGCACCGCCCTGCTCGCCGAACTGCTCGAGCAGGGTCGCGTGCATCGACGCGAGATGCTCGGACGCCACAAGCGCGGCGATGCGCTCACGGTGGAAATGTCGGTGGAGCCGATCACCCTCAACGAAACCGACTGCCTGCTGGTCACGGCCCGCGACGTGACCCAGCTGAAGAATGCCCAGGCCCAGATTCGTCATCTGGCCTATCACGATCCGCTGACCAACCTTCCCAACCGCGCCCTGCTGATGGATCGCCTGAGTCAGCAGATCGAGGTGTTGCAACGCGATGGCTCACGCGGGGCGCTGCTGTTCCTGGATCTGGATCACTTCAAGCACATCAACGATTCCCTGGGCCATCCGGTGGGGGATGCGGTGCTCAAGGTCGTGACGGCCCGCCTGGAGGCGAGCGTCCGCGCCGGCGACACCGTGGCCCGGTTGGGCGGCGACGAATTCGTGGTCCTGCTCGGCAACCTGGCCGGCAGCCGAGAGGACGTCGAGGCGCTGGTCGGTGAGCGGGCCAGTACCCTGCGTCAACTGCTGGCCGAGCCCATGGCGCTGAACGGTCAACAGCTGCAGGTGACCCCGAGCATCGGCGTGGCGCTGATCCCCGACCATGGCACCACACCCGCCGACCTGCTCAAACGTGCCGACATCGCCCTGTACCGTGCCAAGGACGCCGGACGCAATGCCACCGAACTGTTCCATGCGAGCATGCAGACGGCCGCCAGCGAGCGCCTGCGCATGGAAAACGACCTGCGCCTGGCGGTGACGCGCAACGAACTGGCCTTGCATTTCCAACCCCAGGTCGATGCACGCGACCAGCAGATCGTCGGCGCCGAAGTCCTGCTGCGCTGGTATCACCCCGTACTGGGCCAGCAATCCCCTGCACAGTTCATCCATGTGCTGGAGGAAAGCGGGCTGATCGTCGAGGTGGGAGGCTGGATCCTCGACCAGGCCTGCCAGGCCTGCGCCGACCTGCTCGCCGACGGGCTGATCGACCCGGCGCGCTTCAGCCTGTGCGTCAACATCAGCCCACGCCAGTTCCGGCAACGTGACTTCGTCGAGCGCACCCTGCACAGTCTCGACCGGTGCGGGCTACCCCGGCGCCTGCTCAAGCTGGAAATCACCGAAGGCATCGTCATCCAGAACCTGGACGACACCATCGACAAGATGCGCGAGCTCAAAGGCCACGAGGTGGGCTTCGCCATGGACGACTTCGGCACCGGATACTCCTCGCTGACCTACCTCAAGCGTCTGCCGGTGGACACCCTGAAGATCGACCAGAGTTTCGTGCGTGACGCGTTGCTGGACACCAACGATGCCGAGATCGTCCGCGCCATCGTGGCGATGGCACGCAGCCTGCGCCTGACAGTGATTGCCGAGGGCGTGGAACTGCCTGAGCAGCTGGCGTTTCTCGAACAGCTCAACTGCCACCTGTACCAGGGTTATCTGTACAGCCGCCCCCTGCCGCTGGAGGCCTTCCGGGCACTGCTGACCCACGGGCCTGTGAGCCCCTGAGCCAGACGCCAGACACGCAGAGGCAAAAGGTAGGGAGGGCCCAACGAAAACCGGGGTCGCTAGGCGACCCCGGTATCGGTCAAGGCCATCGGGCCCGGACCGGTGCTCTCGTCACGTGACCCGACGGGCTCAGTTCAGCGCAGGCTTTTCGCCATTGATCGGGATGCGCTTGGCCTTGGCTTCTTCCGGCACCAGACGCAGCAGATCGATACTGAGCAGGCCATT
>JAQZAY010000338.1 GCA_029239415.1 Pseudomonas sp.
GCATGACGATGATGACCGAGACTTTAGTGAGTGGAACAACGCCCGTGAGCGACAACGTCAACCTCAAACAGCACCTGAACACGCCGAGCGAAGAGGGCCAGACCCTCCGCGGCAGTGTCGAGAAGGCGCTGCACAACTACTTTGCCCACCTCGAGGGGGCCACCGTCACGGACGTGTACAACCTGGTGCTCTCTGAAGTCGAAGCACCCCTGCTCGAAAGCGTGATGAACCACGTCAAGGGCAACCAGACCAAGGCCAGCGAGATGCTCGGGCTCAACCGAGGCACCCTGCGCAAGAAGCTCAAGCAGTACGATCTGTTGTAACCAGAACCCAAACCAGAAAAGGCGGCTCCCATTCGATGAGGTCGCCTTTTTTGCTGACTCCACCGCGTTATGGAATCTGAAATGACCGACCAGACTACCCGCCTGCCGATCCGCCGTGCCTTGATCAGCGTCTCCGACAAGACCGGGATCCTCGAATTCGCCCGTGAGCTGCAGCAGCTCGGTGTCGAGATCCTGTCGACCGGTGGTACCTACAAGCTGCTCAAGGACAACGGGGTCGCCGCGGTGGAAGTGGCCGACTACACCGGCTTCGCCGAAATGATGGACGGCCGGGTCAAGACCCTGCATCCGAAGATCCATGGCGGCATCCTCGGCCGACGCGGTACCGACGACGCCATCATGAACGAGCATGGCATCAAGCCGATCGACCTGGTCGCGGTCAACCTGTATCCGTTCGAGGCAACCATCGCCAAGCCTGGCTGCGACCTGCCGACCGCCGTCGAGAACATCGACATCGGCGGCCCGACCATGGTCCGTTCCGCCGCGAAGAACCACAAGGACGTGGCCATCGTGGTCAACGCCAGCGATTACGCCGGTGTGCTCGAGAATCTCAAGTCCGGTGGCCTGACCTACGCCCAGCGCTTCGACCTGATGCTCAAGGCATTCGAGCACACCGCTGCCTATGACGGCATGATCGCCAACTACATGGGCACCATCGACCAGGCACGCGAGACCCTGGCGACCGAAGGCCGCAGTGAATTCCCGCGCACCTTCAACAGCCAGTTCGTCAAGGCCCAGGAAATGCGCTACGGCGAGAACCCGCACCAGAGCGCGGCGTTCTACGTAGAAGCGAAAAAAGGCGAAGCGAGCATTTCCACCGCCGTGCAGTTGCAAGGCAAGGAACTGTCGTTCAACAACGTGGCCGATACCGACGCCGCGCTGGAATGCGTGAAGAGCTTCGTCAAGCCCGCCTGCGTGATCGTCAAGCATGCCAATCCGTGCGGCGTCGCGGTCGTCCCTCAGGAAGAAGGCGGCATCCGCCAGGCCTACGAGCTGGCCTACGCCACTGACACTGAGTCAGCCTTTGGCGGCATCATTGCCTTCAACCGCGAGCTGGACGGCGAAACGGCCAAGGCCATCGTCGAGCGCCAGTTCGTCGAAGTGATCATCGCGCCGAAGATCTCCCAGGCCGCGCGCGAAGTCGTCGCCGCCAAACAGAACGTACGCCTGCTCGAATGCGGCGAATGGCCAGCTGAGCGCGCTGCCGGCTGGGACTTCAAGCGCGTCAACGGCGGTCTGCTGGTGCAGAGCCGTGATATCGGCATGATCAATGCAGATGACCTGAAGATCGTTACCCAGCGCGCCCCGAGCGAGCAAGAGATCCACGACCTGATCTTCGCCTGGAAAGTGGCCAAGTTCGTCAAGTCCAATGCCATCGTCTACGCCAGGCAACGCCAGACCGTCGGTGTCGGCGCCGGCCAGATGAGCCGGGTCAACTCGGCGCGCATCGCCGCTATCAAGGCCGAGCACGCCGGCTTGCAGGTTGCTGGCGCGGTCATGGCCTCCGATGCGTTCTTCCCGTTCCGTGACGGTATCGACAACGCCGCCAAGGTGGGCATCACCGCGGTGATCCAGCCGGGTGGTTCGATGCGTGACGCCGAAGTCATCGCTGCGGCAGACGAAGCCGGCATCGCCATGGTCTTCACCGGCATGCGCCACTTCCGCCACTGACAGGCAATCGGCCGCACTGAAGCAGGCATCTGCTTCAGTGCGACCTTCTACCGCGAACAGAGGGCGGGAGGCTTGGCCTTCCGCTCGAAAGACCATCGAGGTTTTGACATGAAAGTTTTGATCATCGGCAACGGCGGCCGTGAACACGCCCTGGCCTGGAAAGTCGCCCAGGATCCGCGCGTCGAGAAAGTCTTCGTCGCCCCGGGCAACGCTGGCACCGCCACCGAAGCCAAGTGCGAGAACGTCGATATCCAGGTCACTGCCCTGGAGCAACTGGCCGACTTCGCCGAGAAGCATGTCGACCTGACCATCGTCGGCCCGGAAGCCCCGCTGGTCGCAGGCGTCGTGGACCTGTTCCGCAGCCGCAACCTGGACTGCTTCGGCCCTACCCAGGGCGCCGCGCAGCTCGAAGGCTCCAAGGCGTTCACCAAGGACTTCCTGGCGCGCCACCAGATCCCGACCGCCGACTACCAGAATTTCACCGAGATCGAACCGGCCCTGGCCTACCTGCAGGAAAAAGGCGCGCCCATCGTGATCAAGGCCGACGGCCTGGCCGCGGGCAAGGGCGTGATCGTCGCCATGACCCTGGCAGAAGCCGAAGAAGCCGTGCGTGACATGCTCGCTGGCAATGCCTTTGGCGAAGCCGGTTCGCGCGTGGTGATCGAGGAGTTCCTCGAGGGCGAGGAAGCCAGCTTCATCGTCATGGTCGATGGCCACAACGTGCTGCCGATGGCCACCAGTCAGGACCACAAGCGCGTCGGCGACGGCGACAGCGGCCCGAACACCGGCGGCATGGGTGCCTACTCCCCTGCCCCCGTGGTCACCGCCCAGGTGCACCAGCGCGTCATGGACCAGGTGATCTGGCCGACCGTGCGCGGCATGGCCGCCGAGGGTAATGTCTACACGGGCTTCCTGTATGCCGGCCTGATGATCGACAAAGCGGGCAACCCCAAGGTCATCGAATTCAATTGCCGCTTCGGCGACCCGGAAACCCAGCCCATCATGATGCGCCTGGAGTCGAGCCTGGTCCTGCTGATCGAGGCGGCCTTCGCCAAGGCGCTGGACAAGGTCGAGGCGCAGTGGAACCCGCAGCCGAGCCTGGGCGTTGTCCTCGCGGCCGGTGGCTACCCGGGCGACTACGGCAAGGGGGCTGCGATCAGCGGCCTGGACGCTGCTGCCCAACTGCACGGCAAGGTCTTCCATGCCGGTACCGCACTCAAGGATGGCCAGGTGGTCGCCAACGGCGGACGCGTGCTCTGCGCCACCGCACTGGGTGAAACCGTCGAGGCCGCGCAGCAGCAAGCCTACCGCCTGGCCGAGCAGGTCAGCTGGGATGGCAGTTTCTATCGCAGCGACATCGGCTATCGGGCCATCGCCCGCGAGCGCGGTGAAGACCAGCAGTAAGCGTGCCCCCAAAAGCCGTGGTGCCTTGTGCGCACGGCTTGCGGCTCGTCGACAGCGCCTGGGCTGGCCCTTGCCTTGGCCTTGGCGCGCCGCGCATAGTTACGATTCGGCATTTTGCTATGAAAGGATCTCGTCTTGCGTCGGCTTCGGATTGCCATTGCCCTGACCGTCAGCCTGCTGACCTTGCTCTGCCTTCTGCCTGCATCGGCCAACCAGGGCAGCTGGACAGTATTGCTAGACGAACAGGCCAACCTGCAAGTGAGCGACGTGCGTTCCGAACGCTATCGCAACCAGTTCAGTCCCTTGCGCCTTGAAGAGCTCGACGCCGCCATGCCTGGCCAGGCGCTGTGGCTGCACTACCGCCTGGCACCGGGCCAGCAGGAACAACTGCTGCGCATCTTCGCACCCGACCTGTCACGCCTCGACCTCTATGCCCTGGACGGCGGGCAGCTGGTACGCCAGATGCACCACGGCCGTCAGCGCGACAACAGCAGCCCTACCCTGCGCAGCAGCGACCACCTGCTACCGCTGCCCAGCAGTGCCAAGCCTCTGGACATCTACCTGCGCCTGGTTTCGGAGCACCAGTTGCGTCCGGCCATCAGCCTGGAGCCGGCCGCCACCTCCGCCGCCGACCAGTCCCGGCCGCTGTTGTTCGGCCTGCTGTTCGGCTGCCTGCTGATGCTGATCGCGCACAACCTGATCCGTTTTCTCCTTTCACGCTCCAGCACCTGCCTGATCCTGGCCCTCTACCATGGCCTGGTGCTGCTCAGCGCCCTGATCCTGCTCAACCTCAC
>JAQZAY010000025.1 GCA_029239415.1 Pseudomonas sp.
GTGGGAGCGGCTCAGCCCCCGAACAACTCCAGCTTCAACGGCCGCACTGCCCCCATCCAGATCGCGTGATCACGGTGATCCGCCAGCTCGTCCCCGGTCAGCGGATGCAGGAACACCACCAGCCCGCGCCGATACAAGGCCAGCCACGGCAAGACCACTCCCACCACCTCCGGCCCGAAGGACAGCTGGCAGCTCCAGTCCGGATGCGGGCCGACTGGTTTCTGGTGCATGCGCCCCATGGTCACGGGAAACAGCCGCGCCGCTTCCTCGCACAGCTCGCGTGCCCGCTCGAACGTGCTTGCGTCGTAGTAGACGTGGGCGTGGTACCCCTTGATCCTCTGCACAACTGCTCCTGATATGAATAAGCCCTAGCGACACCGCTCTTCGGCCAGCCAGTCGACAAAGCGCTGGATCAGCGCACCACGACGCTTGCGTGGTGGCAGGACTACATAATAGCCGCGCGCCGAGCGCAAGCTACCTTCCATGGGCCGGCACAACAGGCCTTGCTCGACCAGGGCATCGACCAGATGAGCCCAGCCAATCGCCACGCCTTGGCCAGCAATCGCCGCCTGTATCAACAGCGTGTAATTGTCGAAGCGCAGTTGCCCCGGCGCCGGTGGACTGGCCAGCCCCAGTTCGCGAAACACTCCAGCCCAATCGAACCAGCGACTGGCCTGTTCGCCACGCAGATGGAGCAACGGCATGCGTTGCAAACCTTCACGGGACAGGACCTTGCCATCGATCAGTCGCGGACTGCAGACCGGGAACACTTCCTCGTCGAACAGCCACTGGCATTCACCCTGATGAAAGCGGCCATCCCCAAACAGCAGCGCCACGTCGATATCCGGACGCAGCATCGCCTGGCTGCGTTCGCCGGTGACCAGGCTCACATCCACTTGTGGGTTGGCTTCATGGAAGCGTTGCAGCCGGGGCATCAGCCAGAAAGCGGCAAACGCGAAATCGGTGGCGACCTGCAGCACTTCGCGCTGGTTGTGACCACGCGCCTGGGCAATGCCATCGTCGATGGCCAGCAAGCCCTGGTGCACCTGTTCGAACAGCAGCTGGCCCGCGTCGGTGAGCTGGATGCCCCGATAGATGCGGTCGAACAGACGGGTCTCCAATTGTGCTTCGAGGCGTTTGACCTGCTGGCTGATAGCCGGCTGTGTGGTGCCCAGTTCAAGTGCAGCCGCCGTAAAGCCGCGCAAACGCGCTGCGGCCTCGAATACCCGCAGGCTTTCCAGCGACACGTGTCCAAGCTGCTCAAGCATAAGCGCTGCTAATCCCAGTCATTGCCCGTAGTGGGCTTTACCCATGTTAGCGCCAGTCGCATTCTCGTTCGTAGATGACTTACATAATCCAGAACGATGGAACAGCCTCATGAAGCGCAACAACATCCTGTTCATCATGGCCGACCAGATGGCCGCCCCTTTGCTGCCGATCTACGGCCCGTCGCCCCTCAAGATGCCGCACCTCAGCCGCCTGGCCGAGCAGGCCGTGGTATTCGATGCCGCCTATTGCAACAGCCCGCTCTGCGCGCCGTCGCGCTTCACCTTGGTCAGCGGCCAGCTGCCCAGCCGCATCGGTGCCTACGACAATGCTGCCGACTTTCCGGGCGATGTGCCTACTTATGCCCACTACCTGCGCCGCCTGGGCTACCGCACCGCGCTGTCGGGCAAGATGCACTTCTGCGGGCCAGACCAGTTGCACGGCTTCGAGGAGCGCCTGACCAGCGACATCTATCCGGCCGACTACGGCTGGGCCGTCAACTGGGACGCCCCCGACGAGCGTCCCAGCTGGTACCACAACATGACCTCGGTCCTGCAGGCCGGGCCCTGCGTGCGTACCAACCAGCTGGATTTCGACGAGGAGGTAGTGTTCAAGGCCCGCCAGTACCTCTACGACCATGTGCGCGAGGCCGACGCCCGTCCTTTCTGCCTGACCGTGTCGATGACCCACCCGCATGATCCCTACACCATCCCCCGGCGCTGGTGGGACCTGTACCAGGACGTCGAGATCCCGATGCCGGCCTACCCGCTGGCCCAGCACGAGCAGGACCCGCACGCGCAACGCCTGCTCAAGGTCTACGACCTGTGGGACAAGCCACTACCGGCCGAGAAGATCCATGATGCCCGCCGCGCCTACTTCGGCGCCTGCAGCTATATCGACGACAACATCGGCAAGCTGCTGGAGACGCTCGAGGAAACCGGTCTGGCCGACGATACCTTGATCGTGTTCTCCGGCGATCACGGGGACATGCTGGGCGAGCGCGGGCTCTGGTACAAGATGCACTGGTTCGAGATGTCGGCGCGGGTGCCGCTGCTGGTCCATGCCCCGGGGCGCTTCGAACCGGGCCGGGTGAGCGCGGCGGTGTCGACGTGCGACTTGCTGCCGACACTGGTCGAGCTTGCCGGCGGCAGCGTCGAGGCCGGCCTGCCGCTCGATGGCCGCTCGCTGCTCGGACACCTGCAAGGGCAGGGCGGGCATGACGAGGTGATCGGCGAATACATGGCCGAGGGCACGGTCGGGCCATTGATGATGATTCGCCGCGGCGCCTACAAGTTCGTGTACAGCGAGGACGACCCTTGGCTACTCTATGACCTGAGCCGCGACCCGCACGAGCGGGAGAACCTCGCCGGCAGCCCCGATCACCAGGCGCTGCTGCAGGCATTTGCCGATCAAGCCCGCCAGCGCTGGGATATCCCCAGCCTGCGCCGGCAAGTCCTGGCCAGCCAGCGCCGACGGCGCCTGGTGGCGCAGGCGCTGTCGATCGGCAGGCTGAAAAGCTGGGACCACCAGCCTCTGGTGGATGCCAGCCAACAGTACATGCGCAACCACATCGATCTCGACGACCTCGAGCGCAAGGCACGTTATCCACAGCCCGCCCCGTAATTGAGCAGGAAGACCGCCATGAAACGCTTGTCCACCGTCGCGATTGCCCTAGTTCTGAGCCTGGCCGGTACCTCGGCCAGCGCCGAAGACGCCAGTTGCAGTACCGTGAAGATGGCCGATCCTGGCTGGAGCGACATCGCCTCCACCAACGCCATCGCCCGCCTGTTGCTGGAGACTCTGGGCTATCAGGTAAAGATCGACAGCCTGGCCGTGCCGATCATCTATGGCGGCCTCAAGGATGGAAGAGTCGACGCCTTCCTTGGCAACTGGATGCCCGCCCACCAGGGTTTCCATGACAAGTTCATCGCCACCGGCGATGTGAAGCAACTGGGCCGCAACCTCGAAGGCACCGAGTTCACGCTTGCGGTCCCCGATTATGTCTGGGAGGCCGGCGTGAAGTCGTTCGCCGACCTGCAAAAGCATGCCAGTGCGTTCGACAACAAGATCTACGGCATCGGCTCCGGCGCGCCAGCGAACCTGTCGCTCAAGGAGATCATCGACAAGAATGAATTCGAGCTCGGCGACTGGAAGCTGGTCGAGTCCAGCGAGCAGGCGATGCTCGCGCAAGTGCAGCGCGCCACGCAGAAAAAGCAGTTCATCACCTTTCTTGGCTGGACCCCGCATCCCATGAACGTGAAATTGAAGATGCACTACCTCACCGGTGGCGAGCAGTGGTTCGGCAGCAAGGGCGAGGTGTACACCCTGACGCGCAAGGATTATCCACAGGCCTGCCCGAATGCGGCGAAGCTGCTGGGCAACCTGCGTTTTACGCTGGACATGGAAAACGCCATCATGGCGCAGGTTGTGGATAAGAAGGTGAGCTTCGATGCCGCGGCCAAGGCGTGGGTCAAAGCGCATCCGCAATTGCTCGATGGCTGGCTTAGCGGTGTCACCACCCGCGAGGGTGCCGATGCCAAGGCTGCCGTGAACGCCAAGTTGTAGATATCCCTGTGGGAGCAACCGCCTTTGGCGGGAGCCTGTCCCGGCCTTTTCGCTGGCAAGTAGGAGCGCCGAACCGCAGCTCCCACAGGGTACCGCGTCGTACAAGAAAAGGATGGTGTGTCATCACTGAGAACCCCGCATGCCCAGGCTTGACCGTCTATTGCCCTTCCTGAACTGGCTCCCCCGGCAGACCCGCGCCACCCTGCGCCAGGACCTGCTTGTGGGCCTGAGCGGCGCGATTCTGGCCCTGCCGCAGTCCATCGCCTACGCCCTGATCGCCGGCCTGCCGGCGGAATACGGCCTGTACGCGGCCATCGTGCCGGTGCTGATCGCCTCTCTCTGGGGATCGTCGTGGCACATGATCTGCGGCCCGACCGCCGCCATTTCCATCGTGCTCTATGCCAGCGTCAGTCCCTTGGCCATCAGCGGCAGCGACGATTATGTGACCCTGGTCCTGCTCCTGACTTTCCTGGGCGGCGTGTTCCAGCTACTGCTCGGGCTGTTGCGCTTCGGTGCCTTGGTCAACTTCGTGTCCCATTCGGTAGTGCTTGGCTTCACCCTTGGCGCGGCCGTGGTGATTGCCTTGGGCCAGGTACCCAATCTGCTCGGCATGGACCTGCCCAGCCAGGCGACCGCGCTCAAGACCGTGCAAGAGCTGCTGGGCCACGCGGGCGATGTGGATATCCCATCGCTGGTGCTGGGGCTGGGCACGCTGGGGTGCGGGGTAGCGCTGAAACTCTGGCGGCCGCGCTGGCCGGGGCTGTTGATAAGTCTGGCAGCGGTCAGCCTGGTGGCCTCGCTGCTGCCGGGATACTTCGGCCATGTGCAGCGGGTGCCGGGCTTCATTGGCCAGCTGCCGCCACTGAGCCCCCTGCCGCTACTGGACCTCGAAGCGATTCTGCGCCTGCTGCCCAGCGCCGTGGCCGTGGGCATGCTCGGCCTGGTGACCAGCTTGTCGATCGCCCGCTCGCTGTCTGCGCGTTCCGAGCAATTGATCGATGCCAACCAGGAAATCCGCGCCCAGGGCCTGTCGAACATGGTCGGCGCATTCTTCTCCGGTTACTTGTCCTCGGGATCATTCACCCGATCGGGGCTGAGCCATGACGCGGGGGCGCGCTCGCCACTGGCGGGCGTGTTCTCGGCGCTGTGGGTGGCGCTGTTCGCGGTGGCCGGGGCAGGACTTATCGCCTATCTGCCGATCCCTGCCATGGCCGGCAGCATCCTGCTGATCTGCTGGGGGCTGGTGGATCATCGGGGAATGCGGGCGTTGTTCCGGGTCAGCCGCTCGGAGTTCCTGGTCATGGCACTGACTGCTGCGGCCACCTTGCTGCTGGAGCTGCAGACCGCCATCTATGCCGGGGTCCTGGCCTCGCTGTTCTTCTACCTCAAGCGCACCTCGCGCCCGCGCGTGCAGCAGTCACGCGAAGGGGAGGCCGATGTGTTGCGGGTGGGCGGCTCGATCTTCTTCGGCGCCAGCCACTACCTGCAGGTGCGCCTGCAGCGCTGCCAGGGCCCGCACGTGGTGATCGACGCGCGGCAGATCAACTTCATCGACTATTCAGGCGTCGACATGCTGCACCGCGAGGCCCGCCGCCTGGCACGAACGGGCGGCAGCCTGACGCTGCACCGTGCCCGGCCACAGGTCATCGAGGACCTGCACAAGCTGGAAGGGGCAGCGCTGTGCCCCATCCGCTTCGAGGATTAGCGGGCCAGCTGGCGACGCAGCTCGGCCAGCACCGGCGCGGTGTCCGGGCGCACATCGCGCCACACATGGAAGGCTTCGGCGGCCTGCTCCACGAGCATGCCCAGGCCATCGAGCACCTTGGCCGCACCCAGGCCGCTGGCCCATGCGCAGAAAGGCGTGGGCTCCTTGGCGTACATCATGTCGTAGCACACGGTCACTCCCGGCTGCACCAGGCTGTCGGCAATCGCCGGCATCTGGCCGGCAAGGCTTGCCGAGGTGGCATTGATGATCAGGTCGACCGGCTCTTGCAGCCAGGCGAAGCCGCTTGCAGCCACCGGGCCCAGGTCGGCGAACTCACGCGCCAGCTGCTCGGCCTTTTCCACCGTGCGGTTGGCGATCACCAGCGACAACGGCCTGTGTGCCAGCAGGGGCTCGAGTACCCCGCGCACCGCGCCGCCGGCCCCCAGGACAAGGATGCGCTTGCCCGCAAGCTCCACCCCGGCGTTGACCGTCAGATCGCGCACCAGGCCCGCGCCATCGGTGTTATCGCCTTCCAGGGTGCCGTCATCGAGCTCGGTCAGGGTGTTGACCGCACCAGCGCGTCGCGCGCGAGGTGTCAGGGTGTCGGCAAGGCGAAACGCCTCTTCCTTGAACGGCACGGTCACGTTGGCGCCAAGGCCTTGCTTGAAGAAGCCCCGGGCGCAGTCGCTGAAGTTGTCCAGCGGGGCCAGCAGCGTGCTGTACTCCAGGTTTTCGCCGGTCTGGTCGGCGAACAGGCGGTGGATCAACGGCGACTTGCTGTGGCCGATCGGGTTGCCGAAAACAACGTACTGGTCCATGGACAGGGCTCCTGGGCGTTTCAGATCACAGCGATGGGTTGCCGGCCTGGCCAAGCCAGTCGCGGTCCTGCAGGTAGTAGTCGGTCAGGCGCGCTTCCTCGCTGCCCGGCGCGGCCTTCCAATCGTAGCCCCAGCGGACCTGCGGCGGTAGCGACATCAGGATCGACTCGGTACGTCCGCCGGACTGCAGGCCGAACAAGGTACCGCGGTCGTAGACCAGGTTGAACTCGACGTAGCGCCCACGGCGGTATTCCTGGAATTCACGCTGCTCGGCGGTGTACGGCGTGTTCTTGCGGCGCTGGACGATGGGCAGGTAGGCGTCGACGAAGGCGTCGCCGATGGCGCGGATGAAAGCGAAGCAGGTGTCGAAGTCCCACTCGTTCAGGTCATCGAAGAACAGCCCACCGATGCCCCGCGGCTCGCCCCGATGCTTGAGGTGGAAATAACGATCGCACCAGGCCTTGTAGCGCGGATAGACATCGGCACCGAAAGGCGCGCAGGCGCGTTCGGCGACCCGGTGCCAATGCACGCAGTCTTCCTCATGGCCGTAGTAGGGCGTGAGATCGAAGCCTCCACCGAACCACCAGACTGCTTCTTCGCCCTCTTTCTCGGCGATGAAGAAACGCACGTTGGCATGGGAGGTCGGCACATGGGGATTATGCGGGTGGATCACCAGCGAGACGCCGAGCGCCTCGAATCCACGCCCGGCAAGTTCCGGGCGGTGGGCGCTTGCCGAAGGTGGCAGCCCCTTGCCGAAGACATGCGAGAAGTTCACGCCGCCTTTCTCGATCAGCCTGCCCTCGCCGATCACCCGGGTACGGCCACCGCCACCGGCTTCGCGCACCCAGGCATCCTCGACGAAACGGGCGCCACCGTCCTCGGTCTCGAGGGCGTTGCAGATACGGTCTTGCAGGTCGAGCAGATAGGCTTTCACGGCCTCGGTGCGGCTAGTCATCAGGTCACCTGGGTGGGGCTGGGCAGATTTCGCCGCGTAGCATACCACCGGCGACCGGCACGCCGCAGTTGACGGCGAACCGGCAAAGGCGTCCGATAGCGCTTTGCCCAAACGCCCACAACAGGAGTGAGAGATGGCCAAGCGTATCCAGTTCAGCCAGCACGGTGGTCCTGAGGTCCTTCAACTGCTCGACTTCGAGCCGGCCGCGCCCGGCCCGCAGCAAGTTCGCGTGCGCAACCAGGCGATCGGCCTGAACTTCATCGACACCTACTTTCGCAGCGGTCTCTATGCACCGCCATCGTTGCCCTCGGGGCTGGGTACCGAAGGGGCGGGCGTGGTCGAGGCAGTCGGCGAGCAGGTCACCCGGCTCAAGGTAGGTGATCGCGTCGCCTACGGCGGCGGCCCGCTGGGTGCCTACAGCGAAGTGCATACGCTGCCCGAGGCCAATCTGGTCAAGCTGCCCGACAGCATCAGCTTCGAGCAGGCCGCGGCGGTCATGCTCAAGGGCCTGACGGTGCGATACCTGCTCAAGCAGACCTACGCCGTGCAGCCTGGCGATACCATCCTCTTCCATGCCGCCGCCGGTGGTGTCGGCTCGCTCGCCTGCCAGTGGGCCAAGGCGATTGGCGCCAGGTTGATCGGCACGGTGAGTTCTGCCGAGAAAGCCCAGCGGGCCAAGGCCCTGGGCGCGTGGGAAACCATCGACTACAGCCGCGAGGACGTCGCCCAGCGCGTGCTCGAGCTGACCGACGGCAAGAAATGCCCGGTGGTCTATGACGGCGTGGGTGCCGACACCTGGCTGACCTCGCTGGACTGCCTGCAACCGCGCGGCCTGATGGTCAGCTTCGGCAATGCCTCGGGCGCCGTCAGTGGCGTGAACCTGGGGATCCTGGCGCAGAAGGGCTCGCTGTACGTGACCCGTCCGACCCTGGCCACCTATGCCAACAATGCCGAGAATACCCAGGCCATGGCCGACGACCTGTTCGCGATGATCAGCAGCGGCAAGCTCGAGGTGGATATCCAGCAGCGCTATCCGCTGGCCGAGGCGGCCAAGGCGCAGACAGAGTTGTCGGCAAGACGCACGGTAGGGTCGACCATCCTTCTGCCTTGACGGGATGCATGCTCCCTCGGGATGCAGTCCAAGGCCACTCCAGGTGGCCCTGGGCACTAGCCTGGACGGACGACCTCCCCAGTGGCCAGGTCCCGGATCACGCTCGGATTACGCCTGCCACCCAACGCTCCACCCAACACCAGGTCAAGTTGCCCCCGGAAATACTGCTCGACCCGCAACCTCGACTTGGCCGCTGGCCGTCCCTGGGGGTTGGCCGAGGTCGAGATCAGCGGCCCGACCAGTGCGCACAGTTCACGCACCATGGGATGGTCGCTGACCCGCAAGGCCACCGTGTCATGCACGCCGGTCACCCATTCCGGCAGCAGGCCCTGGTGGGGAACCAGCCAGGTATTGGGCCCGGGCCAGGTGCTGGACATGCGGTCGAGCCAATCTTCGGGAAAATCCTCGAACAGGAAATCGAACTGGCGGATATTGTCGGCGATCAGGATCAATCCCTTGTCCACCGAGCGCGACTTGATCGCCAGCAGGCGATCCACCGCTTCTTCGTTCCATGGGTCGCAGCCCAGGCCCCAGACCGCTTCGGTCGGGTAGGCAATGACCGCGCCCGCCCGTATTTCACGCGCGGCTTGTTGCACACGCCAACTGCTTACCATTGCTGTTCTCCACATAAGGAATGATGAGCAGTGTACTTAGCCGCAACGAGCAAACCAACGTCCGGCTTGATTGCTGACCCGGCCGTCGAGCTCGAGCTCGGTAAGGCTGGCCAGCACCTGGGCCAGCGGCTGGCCGCTGCTGCGGGCCAGGGCTTCACTGGTCTGCGGTGCCGCGAGGAGCAACTCCAGCAAGCGATGGCCGGCCTTGGCTGTGGGCGCTGCGGGCAGGTTCTGCCAGCCGCGCAGGCTCTCGATGATCTGCTCGACACTTTCGACCAGCAAGGCACCGTCTCGGATCAGCTGATGACACCCCTTGGCCCCGGGATGATGGATCGACCCCGGAATGGCATACACCTCCCGGCCTTGCTCGGCAGCCAGGCGGGCAGTGATGAGCGAGCCGCTGGCCAGGCTGGCCTCGACCACCAGCACGCCCAGGGACAGGCCGCTGATGATCCGGTTGCGCCGTGGGAAGTTGCCTGGCAAGGGGCCGGCGTCGAGCGGAAACTCCGAGACGATTGCGCTGCCACTTTCGATCATTGCCCTGGCCAGGGCGCGATGGCTCTGTGGATAAAGTTTTTGCAGCCCAGTACCCAGCACGCCAATTGTTCGTCCAGAGGCATCTAGCGCCGCCCGATGAGCGGCACCGTCTACGCCCAGGGCGAGCCCGCTGGTGATGGTGAATCCGGCCTGGGCCAGGCACCGCGAGAAGCCTGCCGCAGTGTCGAGCGCAGGCGGGGAGGCCCGGCGGCTGCCGATGATGGCCAGCTGCGGTTGCTCGAGAACGCTTGGGTCGCCCGCGACAAAAAGCAGCGGCGGCGCATCGTCGATTTCGGCGAGCAGCGAGGGGTATCCAGGGCTGTCCCACATCAGCAAATGCTGGCCCGGATGCTCTACCCAGGCCATCGCGGCGGCGGCACCGTCGCGCGCATCGGCACTGCGCCGAGCCTCGCTGCAGACCGCCGGCAAGCCAAGCGAGCGCCAGGCGGTGGCGGGTGCGCAGAGCGCGCTGGAGGCACTGCCGAAGGCCTGGACAAGGCGGCAAAAGCGCTGGCCGCCTATCAGGGGCAGGCGATGAAGACGCAATCGGGCTTCCAGTTCGGCGGGAGGGCAAGCGCAGTGGCAGGGGCTCGTCATGCACGTTCGTCCTTGATCGGCAGGCGGTCATCCACTTGGCACAACCTGTGGATAACTGTGTTGATAATAGTTTGACAACCTGTCCACCGAATTGGCCTTCAGGTGTCCATTGATACCCTAGCCAAGCTTTGGCAGGTGCCGAACGCGGCGAATCCCTTTATTATGTGAGTCCATGTTTGCAACCAACGCACAGTACTGCTCAGACCCCTATGGCTATCCTGAACATCCTCGAATTCCCGGACCCGCGCCTGCGCATCCTCGCCAAACCGGTGACGGAAGTGGACGACGCCCTGCGCCAGCTGATCGATGACATGTTTGAAACCATGTACGAAGCGCCCGGCATCGGCCTGGCTGCCACCCAGGTCGACGTCCACAAGCGCGTCGTGGTCATGGACCTGAGCGAAGATCGCAGCGAGCCGCGGGTGTTCATCAACCCTGAGATCGAAGAGCTGACCCACGACATGGGCCAATACCAGGAAGGTTGCCTGTCGGTGCCCGGCTTCTACGAGAACGTCGACCGCCCGCTGCGAGTCCGGGTCAAGGCCCTCGATCGCGACGGCAAGCCCTACGAGCTGGAGGCCGAAGGCCTGCTCGCAGTGTGCATCCAGCACGAATGCGATCACCTCAATGGCAAGCTGTTCGTCGACTACCTGTCCCAGCTCAAACGCGACCGGATCAAGAAGAAACTGGAAAAGCAGCACCGCCAGCAAGCCTGATCCCGCCGATTCCCAAGGCTTGCTCCGGCAAGCCTTTTTCTTTTCCAGCGAGAACTCCATGCGCATTGTCTTCGCGGGCACCCCAGAGTTTGCCGCCGAACACCTCAAAGCCTTGCTCGACAGCCCCCACGAGATCGTGGCTGTCTACACGCAGCCGGACCGGCCAGCCGGTCGTGGGCAAAAGCTGGCGCCCAGCCCGGTCAAGCAATTGGCCGCAGCGCACGACATCCCGGTGCTGCAACCGCCGACCCTGCGCAACGCCGAGGCCCAGGCCGAACTCGCGGCCCTCGAGCCTGACCTGATGGTGGTGGTCGCCTACGGCCTGATCCTGCCCCAGGCCGTGCTCGATATCCCGCGCCTGGGCTGTATCAACAGCCACGCATCGTTGCTGCCACGCTGGCGCGGCGCCGCACCGATCCAGCGCGCGGTGCAAGCGGGCGATGCCCAGAGCGGCGTCACCGTCATGCGCATGGAAGCCGGCCTCGATACCGGACCGATGCTGCTCAAGGTCAGCACCCCGATCAGCGCCGACGACACCGGCGGCAGCCTGCACGACCGTCTCGCCGAAATGGGCCCGCCTGCAGTGCTCGAGGCCATCGCCGGCCTGGATGCAGGTACGCTGCAAGGTGAGACCCAGGACGATGCGCTGGCCACTTATGCACACAAGCTGAACAAGGACGAGGCACGCATCGACTGGGTCCGCCCGGCCGACGAGCTGGAGCGCCTGGTGCGCGCCTTCAACCCCTGGCCGGTGTGCCATAGCACCCTGGGTGGCGAAAGCGTCAAGGTGCTGGCGGCCCACTTGTCCACAGGGCAGGGCGCACCTGGCGAGATCCTTGGCGCCAGCAAGGACGGCCTGGTGGTCGCCTGTGGCGAGCAGGCACTGTGCCTGACCCGCCTGCAATTGCCAGGCGGCAAGCCGCTGAACTTCAGCGACCTGTTCAACAGCCGCCGCGAGAAGTTCGCCACCGGCACGGTGCTTGGCCAATGAACCCACGTCTGGCTGCCGCCCGCGCCCTGGCCTCCGTACTCAGCGGCAAGGCCTCGCTCAACAGTGCATTGCCCGCGCAACTGGACAAGGTCGAGGAGCGCGACCGTGGCCTGACCCAGGACCTGGCGTTCGGCACCGCCCGCTGGGAACCACGCCTGGCGCTGCTGGCCGAGCAACTGCTGCAGAAGCCGTTCAAGAGTGCCGACAGCGACGTGCAAGCCCTGTTGCTGGTGGGCCTGTACCAGCTGTTCTACACCCGTATCCCGGCCCATGCGGCAATTGGCGAGACCGTTGGCTGCGCCGAAAAGCTGAAGAAGCCCTGGGCCAAGGGCCTGCTCAATGCGGTGCTGCGCCGTGCCCAGCGTGAAGGCGAAGCGCTGCTGGCTGGCATGGAGCGCGACCCGGTGGTGCGTACGGCCCACCCGCGCTGGCTGCAGAAGTCGCTCAAGGCTTTCTGGCCGCAGCAGTGGGAAGCCATCTGCGAAGCCAACAACGCGCATCCGCCGATGATCCTGCGGGTAAACCGCCGGCACCACGATCGCAATGCCTACCTGGCGCTGCTGGCCGAGGCCGGCGTCGGCGCCAGCGCCTGCCGCTACAGCCAGGACGGTATCGTGCTGGCCGAGGCCTGCGATGTGCGTACGCTGCCGGGGTTTGCCGAGGGCTGGGTGAGCGTCCAGGACGAAGCCGCGCAACTGGCCGCCGACCTGCTCGACCTGGCACCCGGCCAGCGGGTGCTCGACGCCTGCTGCGCCCCGGGCGGCAAGACCTGTCACGTGCTCGAGGTACAGAGCGACCTGGACCAGGTCGTGGCCATCGACCTGGAGGCCAAGCGCCTGGCACGCGTTCGCGAGAACCTCGATCGCCTGGGCCTGGATGCCGAGCTGATCGCCTGCGATGCGCGCCAGACCGCTACCTGGTGGGACGGCAAGCCGTTCCAGCGCATCCTGCTCGACGCCCCGTGCTCGGCCACCGGGGTCATCCGTCGTCACCCGGACATCAAGCTCACTCGCCAGGCCGAGGACATTCCTGCCCTGGCCAGCCTGCAAGCAGAGCTGCTCGATGCCTTGTGGCCGACCCTGGCGGTGGGTGGGGTCTTGCTCTACGCCACCTGCTCGAGCCTGCCCACGGAGAACACCGAGGTGATCGAGGCGTTTCTTGCCCGCACCCCAGGTGCCCGTGAGCTGGACATGGCCATCGAAGCCGGGCTTCGCCAGCCCCATGGTCGCCAGTTGCTGGCACAGGCAGGCGGCCACGATGGTTTCTACTATGCCAAGCTGATCAAGATCGCCGCCTCGCGCGGCTAACGGTAGGAGTAGCGGATGAAGATCATCATCCTGGGTGCAGGGCAGGTCGGCGGCACGCTGGCAGAGCACCTGGCCAGTGAGGCCAACGACATCACCGTGGTCGATACCGACGGCGATCGCCTTCGCGATCTGGGCGACCGTCTCGATATCCGTACCGTGCAGGGCCGTGGCTCGTTTCCCACCGTGCTGCGCCAGGCGGGCGCCGATGACGCCGACATGCTGGTGGCGGTCACCAACAGCGACGAGACCAACATGGTGGCCTGCCAGGTCGCCTACACGCTGTTCCATACCCCGACCAAGATCGCTCGGGTGCGCGAGGCAGACTACCTGACCCGTGCTGGCCTGTTCGACAACGAGGCCATCCCGGTGGATGTGCTGATCAGCCCCGAACAGGTGGTCACCCACTACATCAAGCGCCTGATCGAACACCCTGGCGCCCTGCAGGTGATCGACTTCGCCGACGGCAAGGCGCAGCTGGTGGCGGTCAAGGCCTACCATGGCGGCCCGCTGGTCGGTCAGCAACTACGCCAGCTGCGCCAGCACATGCCAAACGTCGATACCCGGGTGGCGGCGATCTTCCGCCGCGACCGGCCGATCAAGCCCCAGGGCGACACGGTCATCGAGGCCGACGACGAAGTGTTCTTCATCGCCGCCAAGGCGCACATCCGCGCCGTGATGGGCGAGTTGCGCAGCATCGACGAAAGCAACAAGCGCGTGGTCATCGCAGGCGGCGGACAGATCGGCGAGCGCCTGGCCGAAGCCATCGAGAGCCGCTACCAGGTCAAGATCATCGAAAAGAGCCTGGCCCGTTGCCGCCACCTCTCGGACAACCTCGAAAGCACCGTGGTACTGCAAGGCAGCGCCTCGGACAAGGACCTGATGCTCGAGGAGAACATCGCCGAGGCCGATATCTTCCTGGCGCTGACCAACGACGACGAGGCCAACATCATGTCTTCGCTGCTGGCCAAGCGCCTGGGCGCGCGCAAGGTGATGACGCTGATCAACAACCCCGCGTACGTCGACCTGGTGCAGGGCGGCGAGATCGACATCGCCATCAGCCCACAGCTGGCGACCATCGGCACCTTGCTGGCCCACGTGCGCCGGGGCGATATCGTCAGCGTGCACTCGCTGCGCCGTGGGGCTGCCGAGGCCATCGAGGCGATCGCCCATGGCGACTCCAGGTCGAGCAAGGTGATCGGCAAGGCCATTGGCGAGATCGCCTTGCCCGAAGGCACCACCATTGGCGCGATCATTCGTGCCGACGAGGTGCTGATCGCCCATGACAACACGGTGATCGAAGCCGGCGACCACGTGATCCTTTTCGTTGTGGATAAGAAATACATCCGCGACGTCGAGAAACTGTTCCACGTGGGCCTGAGCTTTTTCTAGGAGAAACCGAGATGCGCGATTCGCTGGAAAAGATGCTGGCCAAGGGTGTGGATAACCCCCTGCTGCGCTTCGGCCTGGGCAAGTCCTGGCTCGATGAGGGCAACGGCGCCGAGGCAGCGGTGCACCTGGGCAAGTGCGTGGAGCTCGACCCGAAGTATTCGGCAGCGTGGAAGCTGCTGGGCAAGGCCTACCAGGTGCAGGGGGATGCAGCGGGCGCACGGCGGGCCTGGGAGCAAGGCCTGGAGGCGGCCCGCGCCCATGGGGACAAGCAGGCCGAGAAAGAGATGACGGTGTTCCTGAAGAAGCTGGATAAAGCCTGATACCGTGTTGTGGTCATCGAGGGCAAGCCCGCGAAGGCCTCAGTACCAGCGCGCTTCCCCGGCCGGCCGCTTCTTGAAACGCTTCATGCTCCACATGTACTGGCTGGGATATTCGCGCACGTACCGCTCCACCACCTGGCTCATGGCCGCCGTCGCGGTCTCGGGATCCTCGCTGTACATGGCCTCGGGCGCCGCTTCCAGGATCACCTTGAACCCCGAGCCGTCCGGCAGCCGCAGGGCATGCAGGAACACGCCTACCGCCTTGCCGCCCGAGAGCATGTTCGGCACGAACTTGCTGGTCAGTGCCTGGGTGCCCAGGAAGGGCACGAAGAAACCTGCCGATTCGGCAGGCTCCGGGTCGGCCGGGATACCCACCTGGCCACCGCGCCGCACTTCCTTGATGATGCTCAGGATGCCTTCCTTGGTCGAAGGCGCCACGCGGTTGCCCATCTGCACCCGCTGCGCGCGCAACAGGTCATCGACTGCCTTGAGCTTGGGCGGACGGTAGAAGATGATCGGCTTGCACTGATTGCAGTAGAAGTGGTTGAGCACTTCCCAGTTGCCCAGGTGGCTGGTGATGCCCACCACGCCCTTGCCCGAGGCCAGTGCCTGCTCCAGTACCTCCAGGCCCTGCACCTCGCGTACCAGCGCCAGCGAGCGCTGCGCCGGCCAGATCCAGGCACAGGCGCTTTCGGTGAACGACTTGCCGATGTCCATCAGGGCCCGGCCCACCAGGCGCTCGCGTGCGACGGGGTCCATTTCGGGAAAGCACTTGGCAAGGTTGATCCGCACCACGTTGCGCGAACCGTTGGGGAGTTTCCACATCAGCCAGCCGATACCTGCACCGACACGCTGCACGGCCCCCCAGGGGAGCTTGGCGAACAATCGCAGCGCTCCGACCATCAGGGCGCCCTTGAACTTTTCCACAGGCTGATTCCTTTTATTGCAAGGCACGCATTGTAACCTTCAGCGCAGCAGTGCGGCGTAGCGATCGCAATCGGTGGTGTGGTCCATGACCATGCCGGTGGCCTGCATGAAGGCATAGCAGATGGTCGGGCCGACAAACGTGAAGCCGGCCTTCTGCAGTGCCTTGCTCATGGCCCTGGCTTGCTCCGTGACCGCCGGCACGTCGCCGCGCGCGCTGAAGTGATTGACCATGGGCGCACCGCCCACGAACGACCAGAGCCACTCCACAGGGTTGTCCAGCGCCAACCAGGCGTTGGCATTGCGGCGCGCCGCATTGAGCTTGAGGCGGTTGCGGATGATGCCTGCATCGAGCATCAGTTCCTCGATCCGCTCATCACTCATCCGGGCCAGGCGCACCGGGTCGAAGCCGTACAATACCTCGCGGTAGCGCTCACGCTTCTTCAGCACGGTTATCCATGAAAGTCCCGCCTGGAAGCCTTCGAGCAGCAGCATCTCGAACAGCATCGCCGGGTCTCGCTGCGGCGTGCCCCACTCCTGGTCATGGTAGGCCTGGTAAAGCGGATCGTCGGTACACCAAAAGCAGCGAGGCATAAGGCTCCATGGGTAGAGGGCCGAGCGAATCGGGTTATACTCCCGCTCTTTATATTCGCAGCCCTAGATACAGGTGAATTTCGTGAGCCAGCCTACGCCAGCCGTGCGTACCTTCCAAGACCTGATCCTCGCCCTGCAACAGTACTGGGCGGAGCAAGGTTGTGTGGTACTTCAGCCCTACGATATGGAAGTAGGCGCCGGCACTTTCCATACTGCTACTTTCCTGCGTGCGGTCGGTCCAGAAAACTGGAATGCCGCCTACGTGCAGCCTAGCCGTCGTCCCGCTGACGGCCGCTATGGCGAGAACCCGAACCGCCTGCAGCATTACTACCAGTTCCAGGTAGTGCTCAAGCCCAACCCGGCCAACTTCCAGGAGCTGTACCTGGGCTCGCTCAGGGCCATTGGTCTCGACCCGCTGGTGCACGACGTGCGCTTCGTCGAAGACAACTGGGAATCGCCGACCCTCGGCGCCTGGGGCCTGGGTTGGGAAATCTGGCTCAACGGCATGGAAGTCACCCAGTTCACCTATTTCCAGCAAGTGGGCGGCATCGAGTGCATGCCGGTCACCGGTGAGATCACCTACGGCCTCGAGCGCCTGGCCATGTACCTGCAGGGCGTCGACTCGGTCTACGACCTGATATGGACCGACGGCCCGTTCGGCAAGGTGACCTACGGCGACGTGTTCCACCAGAACGAAGTGGAGCAGTCGACCTACAACTTCGAGCACGCCAACGTCGAGAAGCTGTTCGAGCTGTTCGATTTCTACGAAAGCGAAGCCAACCGCCTGATCGAGCTCGAGCTGCCGCTGCCGACCTACGAAATGGTCCTGAAGGCCTCGCACACCTTCAACCTGCTCGATGCCCGCCGCGCCATCTCGGTGACCGAGCGCCAGCGCTATATCCTGCGCGTGCGGACCCTGGCCCGCGCCGTGGCACAGAGCTACCTGCAGGCCCGCGCCAAGCTGGGCTTCCCGATGGCGACCCCTGAATTGCGTGATGAAGCGTTGGCCAAGCTGGAGGCTGCACAATGAGTGCTCAAGATTTTCTGGTTGAACTGGGCACCGAAGAGCTGCCGCCCAAGGCCCTGGCCAGTCTCGGCGACGCATTCCTCGCCGGCATCGAGAAAGGCTTGCAGGCGGCCGGCCTGAACTACACCGGCAAGCGTGTCTACGCAGCGCCGCGTCGACTGGCCGTGCTGCTGACCGCGCTCGACACCCAGCAGCCCGACCGCAGCATCAACGTTGACGGTCCGCCTCGCCAGGCCGCCTTCGACGCGGAAGGCAAGCCCACCCAGGCGGCCCTGGGCTTTGCCAAGAAATGCGGCGTCGACCTCGCGGAAATCGACCAGAGCGGTGCCAAGCTGCGCTTCTCCCAGCATATTGCCGGCAAGTCCACCGCCAGCCTGTTGCCGACCATCGTCGAGGATTCGCTCAACGACCTGCCGATCCCCAAGCGCATGCGCTGGGGTGCGCGCAAGGAAGAGTTCGTGCGCCCGACCCAATGGTTGGTGATGCTGCTGGGCGACGAAGTGATCGACTGCACGCTGCTGGCGCAGAGATCCGGTCGTGTGTCCCGTGGCCATCGCTTCCATCATCCCGATGATGTCACCATCACTGCCCCGGCCAACTACGCCGAGGACCTGCGCAAGGCCTACGTACTGGCCGACTTCGCCGAACGCCGCGCGCTGATCGGCAAGCGTACCGCCGAACTTGCGATGCAGCAGGAAGGCACCGCGATCGTGCCTCCTGCGCTGCTCGACGAAGTGACCGCGCTGGTCGAATGGCCAGTGCCGCTGGTGTGCTCGTTCGAGGAGCGTTTCCTGGAGGTGCCGCAGGAAGCCCTGATCACCACCATGCAGGACAACCAGAAGTACTTCTGCCTGCTCGACAGCGAAGGCAAGCTGCTGCCGCGCTTCATCACCGTGGCCAACATCGAGAGCCGCGACCCGCAGCAGATCGTGCTGGGCAACGAAAAGGTCGTGCGTCCGCGCCTGACCGACGCCGAGTTCTTCTTCAAGCAGGACAAGAAGCAGCCGCTCGAAAGCTTCAACGACCGCCTGAAGAACGTGGTCTTCCAGGCCCAGCTGGGCAGCGTCTTCGACAAGGCCGAGCGCGTCTCCCGGCTGGCGGCGTTCATCGCTCCGCACATCGGTGGCGACGCCCAGCGCGCCGCGCGTGCCGGCCTGCTGTCCAAGTGCGACCTGGCCACCGAGATGGTTGGTGAATTCCCCGAGATGCAAGGCGTGGCTGGCTACTACTACGCCCTCAACGACGGTGAGCCGCAAGACGTCGCCATGGCCCTGAACGAGCAGTACATGCCTCGTGGTGCTGGCGCCGAGCTGCCGCAGACCCTCACCGGTGCCGCCGTGGCGATCGCTGACAAGCTCGACACCCTGGTCGGCATCTTCGGGATCGGCATGCTGCCTACCGGCAGCAAGGACCCCTATGCCTTGCGCCGCGCCGCATTGGGCATCCTGCGTATCCTGATCGAAAAGCAGCTCGACCTCGACCTGACCGATGCTGTGAGCTTCGCCGTGGTGCAGCTGGGCAACAACGTCAAGTCCGCAGGCCTCGCCGACCAGGTGCTGGAGTTCATCTTCGACCGCCTGCGTGCACGCTACGAAGACGAAGGCATCGACGTCGCCACCTATCTTTCGGTGCGTGCCCTCAAGCCTGGTTCGGCGCTGGACTTCGATCAGCGCGTGCAGGCCGTCCAGGCCTTCCGCAAGCTGCCCGAGGCCGAGGCACTGGCCGCAGTGAACAAGCGCGTGTCGAACCTGCTGGGCAAGGCCGAAGGCGCGATCGCTGCCCAGGTCGAACCCAAGTACTTCGACAACGCCAACGAGTTCTCGCTGTACTCGGCGATCCAGCAGGCCGACCAGGCCGTGGGCCCGATGGCTGCAACACGCCAGTACAGTGAAGCGCTGGCCCGCCTGGCAGCGCTTCGCGAGCCGGTCGATGCCTTCTTCGAAGCAGTGATGGTCAACGCCGAGGATGCCAACGTGCGTGCCAACCGTTATGCCCTGCTCAGCCGCCTGCGCGGTCTGTTCCTGGGCGTGGCCGACATCTCGCTGCTGGGGTAGGTCATGAAGCTGCTGATTCTCGACCGGGACGGCGTGATCAATCACGACTCCGACGCCTATATCAAGACGTTGGAAGAGTGGGTGCCCATTCCTGGCTCGATCGAGGCGATCGCGCAGTTGAGCAAGGCTGGCTGGACGGTGGCCGTGGCCACCAACCAGTCCGGCATTGCCCGCGGTTACTATCCCCTTGCCACGCTCGAGGACATGCATGCGCGCCTGCGCGATCTGGTGGCCGAGGCCGGCGGCGAGATAGGCCTGATCGTCCATTGTCCGCACGGGCCTGACGAAGGCTGCGATTGCCGCAAGCCCAAGCCCGGCATGCTGCGGGCCATCGGCGAACATTACCGGGTCGACCTGGCCGGGGTATGGTTCGTGGGCGACAGCAGCGGTGACCTGAACGCCGCGAATGCCGTCGATGCACAACCTGTTCTGGTGAAGACCGGAAAAGGCCAACGGACCCTGAGCAAGGGAATCCCGGAAAACACCCTGGTGTTCGATGATCTGGCAGCCATCGCCAGACAACTCATTCAACGATAGTGCGCCTAGCTGGCGCACCTTTTTCTAAGCGGGCACGACCCGCGACGGTACATGCCACTATGTCGATGCTGCAGGCGATCAGAATTTTTCTTTTTTACCTGCTGTTGGGGACCAGTTCGCTCCTGTGGTGCACCCTTAGCTTCTTTATCGCGCCCTTCCTGTCGTTCCGCGGGCGCTACCGATTCATCAATGTCTACTGGTGCCGCTTCGCACTGCTGCTGACACGGGTGTTCCTGGGCATTGATGTCAAGGTGACCGGAGCCGAGAACATCCCGTCCCAGCCCTGCGTGATCGTCTCCAACCACCAGAGCACCTGGGAGACATTCTTCCTGTCGGCGCATTTCCAGCCGTTGAGCCAGGTACTCAAGCGCGAGCTGCTGTACGTGCCATTCTTCGGCTGGGCGATGGCCATGCTGCGCCCGATCGCGATCGATCGCGACAACCCCAAGGAAGCGCTACGCCAGGTCGCGAGCAAAGGCGACAAGCTGCTCAAGGAGAAGGTCTGGGTGCTGATCTTCCCGGAAGGTACCCGAGTGCCCTATGGCCAGGTCGGCAAGTTCAGCCGCAGCGGCAGTGCCTTGGCGGTCAACGCCGACATGCCGGTGTTGCCGATCGCGCACAACGCCGGCAAGTTCTGGCCCAAGGAAGGTTGGGGCAAGCGGTCGGGCACCATCGACCTGGTCATCGGTGCGCCCATGTACGCCCAGGGGAGCGGTCCGCGAGCGGTCGCCGAGCTCAACGACCGCGTGGCGGCATGGAATACCCAGGTCCAGCGCGAACTGGGATCGCTGCCGGAAACACCAGTAAAGCCTTTGACATCCTCCCCCACCTCGCCTTGATAGGCGCCAGCTTTCGCCGCAAAGGAGGGGGATTCCCTACTGCGTCAGTCGGCGTGAGCCGGCTGCTCGCTT
>JAQZAY010000339.1 GCA_029239415.1 Pseudomonas sp.
GATCGCCTACTTCGCCTACGTCGAGCTGGCCAAGGCCAAACCGGGGCAGACCGCCCTGGTGACCGATGCCAGCCACTGCGCCGGGCCGGCCTTCGTGCAGTTGGGCAAGGCCCTGGGCCTGAAGGTGTTCGCGGTGACCAAGCAGGCCGAGCAGCGTGCGCCGCTGCTGGCGCTGGGCGCCGACAAGGTGATCGTCACCGAGGAGCAGGACCTGCTGCTGCAGGTGGCCAAGTACACCGACAGCCGCGGCGTGGACATGGTCCTCGATGGGCTGGGCGGGCCGCAGATGTCGTTGCTGGGCGATGTCCTGGCGCCGCGTGGCAGCCTGGTGCTGTACGGCCTGCAGGGCGGCAACCAGACACCGTTCCCGGCCTGCGCGGCGTTCCAGAAGAACATCCAGTTCCACGTGCACTGCATCGGCAACTTCACTGGCAAGCCGGAGCTGGGCATCGCTCAGGACCAGGCCGCCATGGCACGGGCCCTGGACGCGATCAACCGCTTTACGGCCGACCGCCTGCTGACGCCGCAGATCGTCAAGGTGTACCCGTTCAGCCAGGTGGTCGAGGCGCACCGCTACATGGATGGCTGCCCCTGTGGCGGGCGTGTGGTGCTGGACATGGCGCTCGGCTGAACCCTCTTCGACACGCCGGTCGGAGGCCTTGGCGGTCCTGGCCGGCCACCGTGATCGCGTCCCTGTCATAAAGCGCGAAACGCGTCCTTTATCTCTTCCTTGAGAAATTTCCTACAGCACATTAAGTAATTGCCGATAGGCTGGGCGGCAAACTTTAAGTGCGCTTTTTGTTATCGTCGACACGTTGAAAAAGTCTGAATGAAAGTTGGGCGATAATACGCGTCTGAATGGTTTTTTTACCCTGATCTGTATCTGTTATTCCTGTCTCGAGAATCGATAATGGCCCCGTGATAGCCGTCGGCCAGGCCACGCAAGGTGTGGGCTGGCGCGAATGAAGGCTGCGGGAAAGTTGTCGCCGACTCGGGTAAGGCGCGCCTGTCATGGGCCGTTTTCGAAGAGCGCTTTCATTCACGGACGTGTCGCGTGAAGCACAAGCCCATATGCCAAGGAGGTGCATGACATGGCAAGTACGATTCATGACCAGGCCATGCAATACATATACAAGCAAGTACTCGAGCGCTTGTTGGACGACATGAGCCGGCCCCAGCGCGCCGCGTTGCGCTTGTTGGTCCAGCGGGTGGTGATCGCGGCGGGTGGGCCTGATGGGATCGCGCGCTTTCGCGTGTTCTTCCCCTACAGCGGCGATGACCGCAGCAGCCATGCCCTGGCCTGCCTGCGTGCGGCGCAGTTGAACCTCGCCAGCCGCGGGTCGGCGACCTTCGTCTTGCGTGTGTTGCTGTTGCCCGGGGGTGGACGCCGGATGCCGCTGCGCCACGCCTTGGAGCGCTGTTTCAGCCGCCTGTTCCTGGAGGACGACCCGCGTGTCGAGCTGCTGATGGTCGATGGCGGCCAGGTGGTGCCGTTCTGTACGCGGCGCCTGCTCGACCCGCAACTCGATGCCCTGGGGCGGGAGCGGTTGCTCACCCTCGGGCATCTCTGCCAGGGCCAGCCGGAACGTGTACTCGAGGGTTGGCACGTCCTGGCCCAGGCCGAAGCCTGCCGCGTGGCGCTGGGCCAAGAGGGCGCTGCGGACGTCCTGGCCACCGAACTGCCCCTGGCCCAGCAGCGACGGCTGCTGGCCTGGAGCCAACGCTGTCGACGGGCGATGGGCCTGCCGGAAGACCGCTGGGTGCGCTATTGCGCGCGCGGTCTGCTGAACAACCTGGGCCAGCTCTACGAGCACGTGACACCGTACGGCCCAGGCTCGGCGCGTACAGGAACGCAGGTGGCCGAGCCGGTGCCGAGCGGGCCACGCTTGCAGGTGATCGATCTGGCCGACCTGTTGCCCGACGACGCTATCGACCCCGAGTCGCTCGAGCCTTGGCTGAGCCCCCGACTCCTGGCGCCTTCCTGCGTGGGCGAGGGCACCCGGGCGGTAGAGCACTGGCGCGAGGCGTCCTACCGTGCCTTCCTGCGCACCCACGCGCTTTCCGCCCAGCAGTTCGATTGCCTGCTTAGTGCACCGTTCGTGGACCGAGGCGCAGGGCTCGAGGCCTTCATCAGGCGCTGCTACCCCGAGATGCGTGTGGCGCTGCCGTTGTTGCACCAGGCCTTGCAAGGGCGACCGTGTCCGGAAGCGGTAGGCCGCTGGCTGGTCACCGCCACCGGGTTGCCGGTCAGCACCCTACAGGCGTTGTACGCTGATGAAGGGCAGTCGCATGGCCTGCGGCGGCTGTTCGCGCACCTGACGCGGTGTGAAGACGATCTGCCCGGCTGGACCAGCGGTGGCTGCGCGGTCAGCGCGGGCCAGGCCTCGCGGTCGACAGCCCGATGAGCAAGTCGAGCCGAGGCGAGTTCGCCTATCAGGCGGTGTACCGCTACCTGTTGACGCTGACCCGTCACAACACGGTGTGCAACGAACACAAGCTGCCTTCGCTGCGGGACCTGGCCAAGCGTCTCAAGGTCTCGCTGTCGACGGTGCAGCACGCCTACAACCAGCTGGAGCACGAAGGCCGAGTGCGCTCGGTGCCCAAGTCCGGTTACTACATCAATCGCCCCTCGGCCTGCAGCCAGCATGCCCGCCTCGCTGCCCCCGTGGTCTCGGGCGATCACGATGTCCTGCGCCTGCTCGAGCCGCCGCTGCCTGCCATGCCGGCGCTGGACCATGCGCTGCTCACCGAGGAGCGTCGTTTGGCGCGACAGGGCAGCCGCAGCGTGCACGAGCGGCGCCTGGCCGGGGAGCTGATGCTGCGCAGCGCCCTGGCCACGCGCTATACGCAGTCCTCCATGCACTGCTGGAGCGCTGAGGACGTCTACCTGGCGACCGACCTGCAGGCGCTGCTGGAAACCGTGTTCGCCAGCTTGTCGCTGCAGAACGAAGCCCTCCTGGTGCCGTCACCCGTCTGCGCGCGTCTGTTGTGGCTGCTGAAGCAGACCGGTCGCCGGATCGTCGAGCTGCCCCTCGATGCCCATGGCTGCCCCGACTTGTGCGCGCTGGCGCACCTGCTGCGGCATGAACGGGTCGGGCTGGCGTTGTTGCCGTCCTGCCTGGCCAGCCCACTGGGGCGGGTGATTCCAGTGGCGGCGCAACGGGCCATGGCCGCGCTGCTCGAACAGCACCGGGTGTGGGTGCTGGAAAACGACATGGACAGCGAACATTGTTTCGACGGCCCGCCGGCGGCGCGGTTGCGCGATACCCTCGACCCGGAACGGTTGCTGGTGCTCGGCTCGGTGCACGCCTGCGTCGGCGCGGAGGCGCCCTATGCCTATGTGCTGAGCGATCACGAGCCGGTACGCCAGGCCTTCATGTGGCGCGACTTCCGGCTGCCGCCCCTGCGTCAGCATGCGCTGGCGCGGTTGCTGGTCAAGGGCCAGGTCGATGCCCATCTGCAGGTGGTGCGCAGCGAGCTGGCGCTGCGGGTGGACGCACTGTGCGCGGAAATCGCCCGGCAGGTCCCCGGTCAACTGGCGTTCGAACGGCCCGCAGGTGGACGCGGGCTGTGGATCAGGACGTACCAGGACATCGACATGCAGCGTATGCTGCGCGAATTTTCGGCCAAGGGCCTGCACGCCGCGCCAGGGCCGATGTTCAGCGCACGTGGCTGGCATCGGCAGCATGTGTTACTGGCCTGGGAAGGCGGCCGCCTCAACGATCTGCGCCAGGCCGTGGGCCTGCTGCGACAACGGCTGGCACGGTATCGACAGCCTGACCGCTGATCCAGTCGATTTGCCTGGGGGCGCTCTCTGTATGTATAACCAGTGGGCCCATCCCCTTGCCGCCCTGTCTACCGTGATTGCCCATTCCGTCGAAGAACCCTTCTACTACCTGCACAATTTCCAGCAGGTACTCGACTGGGTCGAGCTGCGCTACGCCGACCTGCTCGACGAGCAGGAGCGCGCGTTCATCCGTACGTTCGCCGAGTTGCCACGCCCTGCACGGGCCTTGCTGGTGCGCATGGTCATGCGCAAGGGCGAGCTGTTTCGCACCGACAAGCTCCAGTACGCCGAAATCGGCTGCACCCACGCGGCCCTGGCCCCGCTGCTCGACACCGGCTGGGTGGCCGAGCAGGTCGAACTGGGCGTCGAGCAGCTGTTCGGACTGCTGCGCGAGCAGGTCGAACTGGGCGTCGAGCAGCTGTTCGGACTGCTGCGCAAGGACGAACTGACGCGCTGTTTCGCCGGGCAACTGAGCCGGCCCAAGGCGCTCAAACACGAGCTGCTGGCCGAGCTGCTGGCTCTGGAGCTGGCGCCGCGCACCTTGGCGTCGTGGTTCCCGACATTCCCTGAACGTGTGGTGCAGTGGCGCCTGCAAGCGCTGTGCGACCGGCTGCGGCTGTTGTTCTTCGGCAACCTGTACCAGGACTGGTCGGAGTTCGTGCTGGCCGACCTGGGCTTCGCGCGCTACGAGCAGGTGGCCTTCAGCGCCGATTCCCGGGCCCTGCGCAGCCGTGAGGACGTCACGGCGGCCATGGCGCTGCATGCCTGCACCGAACAGCTGGAGCAGGGTGCCACGCCGCAGCAGGTGTTCGCCGCGTTGCCGACGCTCGCGGCCGACAACCCGTGGCTGGCCCGCCGCAGGGCGCGTTTGCTGTTCGGTCTGGGCCAGCAGTGCGAACGCTTGGGCGACTGGGACCAGGCCACGGCCATCTACGCCGAGTGCCAGCACCCGCAGGCGCGCATCCGCCAGGTCCGCGTGCTCGAGCGCAGCGAACAGTGGGCCGCCGCCCATGCCCTCGCCACCCAGGTGGCCGAGGCCCCGGCCAACGCCCTGGAAGTGCAGGCCCTCGAGCGCATGCTGCCGCGCCTGGCGCGCAAGCTGGGCGGCGCGCCGCGTGCGCGTCGCAAGGCGTCGACCGCCAACCTCATTCACCTGGTGCTGCCGGCCGAGCACGCCAGCCTCGGGGTCGAACGGGCCGTCGGCCAGTACCTGCATGAGGAGCACGGCGGCCAGGTGCACTACGTGGAGAACACCCTGTTCAACGGGCTGTTCGGGCTGCTGTGCTGGGAGGTGATCTTCTCGCCCGTGCCGGGTGCGTTCTTCCACCCG
>JAQZAY010000340.1 GCA_029239415.1 Pseudomonas sp.
GGCAACGGTGGCACGCTTCGAGTCAACAGCGTGCTGGCAGGCGATGAAGCGCCCTCCGACCGACTGGTGGTGAGTCAGGGCCGTATCAGCGGCAGCACCGCCCTGCTGGTCGACAACCTGAACGGCGCTGGCGCCGTCACCCAGCTCGATGGTATTCAGGTGGTCGAGGCCCGCGACGGTGCCACCAGCACGGCGGGCGCCTTCGTCCAGACCCAGGTACTGTCGGTGGGTGCCTATGACTACCGGTTGTTCAAGGGCGGCGTCACCGCGGGCAGCGAAAACAGCTGGTACCTGCGCTCGACCCTGCCGGCGGTGACGGAGCCGCCTGTCGCGCCCGAGCCGGAACAGCCTGTCGATCCAGGCACCGATCCTGATCCCGAACCCACCCCACCCCCAGTGGTGCAGGCGCCCATCGCGGCGCCAGCGCCTGGGCAGGCGCCCTTGCCCACTGCCCCTGTTGTACAAGCCGTCCCGCTGTATCGACCGGAAGTGGCCGTCTATGCAGCCGCCCCACGCGGCGCCGGTCTGATCGCGCGCCAGACACTGGGCAGCTTCCATCAACGCCAGGGGGACCAACGTCTGCTGCAAGGTGACGGCGGCCTGTCGGCCAGCTGGGGGCAGGCCTATGGTGGCACCCTGCGCCAGCAATGGTCCGGTACGGTCACGCCGAGCCTGGATGGCGACCTGTACGGGTTCAAGGTGGGTCAGGACCTGTATGCCTGGGCCGAAGGCGGCTACCGCCAGCAGGTGGGCGTGTACGTCGGCCATGGCCGTCTCGAGGGCGATGTGAAAGGCTTCGCGCTGGGCCGCCAGGACACGCAGGTCGGGGACCTGCGTCTGGACGGTGACAGCGCAGGGCTCTACTGGACCTTGGTGACCCCGGGCGGTGCCTATGTCGACGCCGTACTGCAGTACACGGACCTGGACGGCCGCGCGCGCTCCGACCGCGGCCAGCGGATCGACCTCGACGGCGACGCCTGGACCGCCTCGCTGGAGGCCGGACATCCGCTGCCCCTGTCCGACCGCTGGACGGTCGAGCCACAGGCCCAGGTCATTGCGCAGAAAGTGAATCTGCACTCGACCCGCGACAGTGCCTCGCACATCGGTTTCGACAGTCAGCCAGAAGTGACCGGTCGGCTGGGCGTGCGCCTGGAGGGGCGGTTCGCCAGCACTCGTGAACGTGTCGTGCAGCCTTATCTGCAAATGGATGTGCTGCATACTGCAGGCGGACGCGACACGGTGGTGTTCGACCGGCTCGACCGGATCAAGACCGATTACCGGCAGACGGCGGCACTGGCCGAGATTGGAGTGGTGGGGCAGATCAGCGACGCGCTGAGCGTGCATGCCGGGGTGCGCTATAGCGCCAACCTGGATGCACGGGAGCAGGAAGGCAGCGGGGGGAACGTGGGCGTGCGGTGGCAATTCTGAGTCGTTGAGCGTGTGCGCTGCAGCAGCGCCTGACGCCTGCCTCTGTACCGGGGCAGGCGTCTTCTGCCCTGCCCCCTTACCCTCGACAACGCCCATCGTCTGTCTGGCCGGACCTTCGCTTCGTCGCTAGACTGCAACGGTCTTTTCGACCAGGCCATGCCAATGTCTTCCCCCCTCGACACCTTCTGGCGCGATCCGGCCCTGCCCTGGATCGAGAGCCGTCGCGCCTGTCACAGCCGTGCCTGCTACAAGGCCCACAGCCACCCGACCTACTCGATCGGCGCCGTGGACCTGGGCCACAGTCGTTTCGACGGCGCCGGCACGTGCCGCGAGCGCCTGACGCCGGGCACGTTGGTCTTCGTGCCAGCGCAACGCCTGCATGCCTGCAACCCGGAGCCGGGGAGCGCCTGGAGCTACCAGATGCTGCACCTGGACGCGGCCTGGCTGAATGCGCTGCGTGGCGAATGGCAGGTCGATGGGCTTTGCAGCACCGATGCCGTGCATATCGCCCGCTCCCCCTCGCTGTATCGACGCTTCTGCGCGCTCAACGACCTGCTGTTTTCCGACGCCTCGACGCAGGCCAAGGAAGCGGCCGTCATCGAATTCATCGGTGACCATGACCTGTCCCAGCTCGCCACCGCGCTTCCCTGCGCGCGGCCGTCCGTGGACGCCGGAAGGCTGCAGGCCTTGCTCCAGCGCATGGATGACAATCACCTCGAGCGTCCTCTGGCCGAGCTGGCACAGGTCGCAGGCCTGGGCCGTTATCAGTTGATCCGTGCCTTCCGCCAGGCCACCGGCTTCACGCCGCATGCCTATCAGCTCAATGCCCGCATCAACCGTGCCCGCGCGTGGCTGCGCGAAGGTCAGCCGCTGGCCGAGGTCGCCTACCGCCTCGGGTTCGCCGACCAGAGTCACTTCCAGCGTGTCTTCAAGGCCCATACCGGGGTGACGCCTGGCCTGTATCGAGCGGCGCCGGTGCAATAATCTTCAATACGCCGCCCTGGCTCGGCGGCAGACTCTTGGGGTTTCCGACTGCCCGAGATGACCCCGCATGGAACAGTTCTTCCTCATCGCCCTGGCCCACTTCCTGGCCCTGCTCTCGCCCGGCCCCGACTTCTTCCTGGTCGCCCGCACCTCGATCACCGCCGGAGGCCGGGTCGCCAGTGGCGCCTGCCTGGGCATCGCGCTCGCCAACGGGGTGTTCATCGTCGCCGCCTTCACCGGGATCACGCTCCTGCACCCCGACAGCGTCCTGTTCCTGCTGCTGCAACTGGCAGGCTGCGCCTACCTGATCTCTATCGGCGTGCTGTTCATCCGCCACGCCGGCGCCAGCCCCTTGGGGCTCGACAGCGAGACCTCGGCCACGCATCGTCGAAGCGGGTGGTGGCGAGCCTTCGGCATGGGCCTGGCCTCGGGTCTGCTCAACCCCAAGAACGCGCTGTTCTACGTGAGCCTGGCGAGCCTGGTCGGCGGCGATCAGGCCAGCGTGGGCTGGAAGCTGGCGTATGGCAGCTGGATGTTCATGGCAGTGCTGGTGTGGGACCTGGCGGTCGCACTGGCGATCGGTCATCGCCGCGTCCTGGCCCGCTTCACCACTGCCCTGCCCTGGCTGGAGCGCGCCTCCGGGGTGATGCTGCTGCTCCTGGCCGGGGGTGTGCTGGTTCATCTGGCCTGGTGAGGCGACCGGCGCGGTCATGCCCTCACTGACTCACCGACGAATCACCAGACGGGCCGACCTGTTGCGCTGGTGATCTGGGGCGTGCCCACGTATGCTCGCCGCTTTCTCACGCACCGGCCTTCGCCAAGGACGACCGACCATGAAGATATGCGCCGTACAAATGGCCTCGCTCCACGACGATGTGCCCGGCAACCTCCAGCGTCACCTGTGGTGGTTGACGCAGGCCAAGGCCTTGGGTGCCGACCTGGCGGTGTTTCCTGAACTGTCGCTGACGGGGTACTTCCCGAGCAGGGCCCGACAGGCGTCGAAGGCCGAGAATACGCCACTGCTCGATACCCTCCAGGCGGCCTGCGACGCGCAGTCCATCGGCATGGCCGTGGGCCTGCCCTATTCGGGGATTCAAGGGGTGCGCATCGGCATGTCGATCCTGCGCGCTGGCCAGCCACGGCTGAGCTACGCCAAGCGACGTCTGCACGAGGATGAGCTGCACTGGTTCGTGCCGGGCAACCAGCACGTGCTGATCGACATCGGCGGCCGCCGCGTGGCCCCGGCCATCTGTCACGAGTCGCTGTTTCTCAACCACGCGCAACAGGCGCAGGCCCTGGGCGCCGACCTGTACATGGTGAGCGTGGCCAAGGCGGCGCGGGGGTTGCCGAAGGCCTTCGAGCACTACGCCGACGTGGCCCGGCGCCTGAGCCTGCCGGTGGTCATGGCCAACACCGTCGGGCCGGTGGAGGACTTCGTCGCTGCGGGGCGGTCGGCGGCCTGGGATGCGCAGGGGCAGTTGCTGGTTGCGCTGGACGAGACTCAGGAGGGCCTGGTGCTGTTGGACACCGTAACGGGGGATGCGCAGGCGGTGGTCATGGCGTCGTTGCCGGCTTGAGGGCAAGTGGCAAGTGGCAAGTTAGGGCGTGCCGTTGGGAAATCGTGTTCACCTGAGCGCCAAGGTGGCTGGTTTCATGGGCCCTGCGGGCCAGGCCTTTCAACGTCTTTACCTAACACGATGTGAACCGCATTGCTGATCTGGCAGAGCGGTTCACCCTCTGTGTGGGAGCGGGCTTGCCCGCGATGC
>JAQZAY010000026.1 GCA_029239415.1 Pseudomonas sp.
CAAGCGTGAATCCAGGGTTGCTGGGCAAGCATTGTTCATTGGTACGGTCCCTCTGCAAACAAAAATGCCGATGCCGCCTCACGGCGCGCATCGGCATCGTCCGTCAACCCACAAGGCTCAGAGCTTGATCCGAGCCTCGTGCGCCTGCTGGTCGGCGTGGTACGAGGAGCGCACCAACGGGCCGGACGCGACGTTCTTGAAGCCCATCTTGTAGCCTTCCTCGGCGAACCAGGCGAAGGTGTCCGGGTGCACGAAGCGCTGCACCGGCAAGTGGCTGCGCGAGGGCTGCAGGTACTGGCCCAGGGTCAGCATGTCGATGTTGTGCTCGCGCATGCGATGCATCACCTCGATCACTTCCTCGTCGGTCTCGCCCAGGCCGAGCATCAGGCCGGACTTGGTCGGCACGTGCGGCACCAGCTCCTTGAACTTCTCCAGCAAGGTCAGCGACCACTGGTAGTCCGAGCCCGGACGCGCAGCCTTGTACAGGCGCGGCACGGTCTCGAGGTTGTGGTTGAACACATCCGGCGGCTCCTGGGCGGTGATGGCCAGGGCCACGTCCATGCGCCCGCGGTAGTCCGGCACCAGGGTCTCCAGCTGGATGCCGGGGGTCAGGGCGCGAATCTCGCGGATGCAGTCGGCAAAGTGCTGGGCACCGCCGTCGCGCAGGTCGTCGCGGTCCACCGAGGTGATCACCACGTACTTCAGGCGCAGGTCGGCGATGGCCACGGCCAGGTTCTTCGGCTCGTCCAGGTCCAGCGGCTTCGGCCGGCCATGGCCGACGTCACAGAACGGGCAGCGACGAGTACAGATGTCGCCCATGATCATGAAGGTCGCGGTACCGCCCGAGAAGCACTCGCCCAGGTTCGGGCAGGAGGCTTCCTCGCAGACGCTGTGCAGCTTGTGCTTGCGCAGCAGCTGCTTGATGCGGTCGACTTCGGGCGATACCGGGATGCGTACGCGAATCCAGTCGGGCTTCTTCGGCAACTCGTCGGTGGGGATGATCTTTACCGGGATCCGGGCCACCTTCTCGGCGCCCCGCAGCTTGACGCCCGCCTCGACCTTCGGCCGTGGGGTCGGGCGCGAGGTGACATCCTGGGCCGGTATCAGGTTGGGCACGGCTTCTTGCACAATAGTCATATTCAGTCGATTCCGCCCGTAAGGGTCGTCTGCTCAGCATAGTCGAGGTGCCTGACCAGCTGTCCGCGCAGCCTTGTCCTGACCTCGGAAGGATCGATCGGCCCTGCCTGGTCGCGCAGCTGGGTCATGGCCAGCCCCGCATACCCGCAGGGGTTGATTCGGCGAAATGGCGCAAGGTCCATGTCGACGTTCAGGGCGAGGCCGTGAAACGAACGGCCGTTGCGGATCCGCAGCCCGAGGGAAGCGATCTTCGCCCCGTCGACATACACGCCGGGCGCATCGGGCTTGGCCGCGGCCTCGACGTCGAAGCTGGCCAGCAACGCGATCAGGCTGCTTTCGATGCGGCTGACCAGCTCGCGCACGCCAAGGCCCAGCCGGCGCACGTCCAGCAGCAGATAGGCCACCAGCTGCCCGGGACCGTGGTAGGTCACCTGGCCGCCGCGGTCGGTCTGCACCACCGGGATGTCGCCGGGTACCAGCAGGTGCTCGGCCTTGCCCGCCTGGCCCTGGGTGAACACCGCGGGGTGTTCCACCAGCCAGACCTCGTCACCGGTCTCGGCCGTCCGCTGGTCGGTGAAGCGGCGCATGGCCGCCAGCACCGGCTCATAGGGCATCAGGCCGAGATCGCGAAAGCCGAGGGTCGCCAGCATCAAAGCACCATTTTGACGATGCCGGTCGCGCGCAGGGCGCTGTTGATGTTGTGCAACTGGTCTTCGCCGGTGGCCACGATGTGCAGTTGCACGGTCGTGTACTTGCCTTCCTTGCTCTGGCGCTCGGCCAGGGTGTTCATGTCGACCTGGGCATACTTGCTCAGGATCTCGATCACCGTGTCCTTGAAGCCCACGACGGTGTCGCCGATCACCTTGATCGGGTAGTCGGCGCAGGGGAATTCGATTTTATGCGACTTGACGTCAGCTTCGCTCATGGCAGTAACGGCCTCGTAAGCCGTGGCAACAACGGCGCCCCCGCCAGGATGGACGGGGGCGCGGCAGGTCACGTATCAGTTGAACAATCCGTAGAAGAACAGGCGGATGCTATCCCACATACGCCCGAAGAAACCAGCTTCCTCGACGCCATCGAGGGCAATCAGGTCGGCGCTGTGGACAACCTTTTCATCGAGTTTGACTTCGACCTTGCCGATCACGTCACCTTTGGCGATCGGCGCGGTCAGCTGGGGATTGAGGGTCATGTTGGCCACCAGGCGCTTGAGCTGGCCCTTGGGCATGGTCATGCTCAGGTCGTCGGCAAGGCCGGCCTTGACGACATTGGTCGCGCCCTTCCAGACCTGGGCCTGGGTCAGCTCGGTGCCCTTCTGGTAGAAAGTCTGGGTCTCGAAGAAGCGGAAACCGTAGGTCAGCAGCTTCTGGGTCTCGGCGGCGCGGGCCTGCTCGCTGTTGGTGCCGAACACCACGGCGATCAGGCGCATGCCGTCGCGCACGGCCG
Organism: Pseudomonas sp.; assembly: GCA_029239415.1. The sequence continues at coordinate 2,581 of JAQZAY010000026.1, forward strand.
AGGATACCATGCAGTAGCCGGCCTCTTCGGTGTGGCCGGTCTTCAGGCCATCGACGGTCTTGTCGCGCCACAGCAGCAGGTTGCGGTTGGGCTGCTTGATGTTGTTCCAGTAGAACTCTTTCTGCGAGTAGATCGCATAGTGGGCGGGATCTTCGTCGATGATCGCGCGCGCCAGCACGGCCATGTCGTGCGCCGAGGAGTAATGCTCGGGGTGCGGCAGGCCGGTCGGGTTCATGAAGTGGCTGTTGCTCATGCCAAGGTCGGCGGCGGTCTTGTTCATCATGTCGGCGAAGGCGTCTTCGCTGCCGGCGATGTGCTCGGCCAGGGCGACGCTGGCGTCGTTGCCCGACTGGATGATGATGCCGTGCAGCAGGTCGCTGACGCTGACCTGGCTGCCCACCTTGATGAACATGCGCGAGCCGCCGGTGCGCCAGGCGTTTTCGCTGACGGTGACCGGGTCGTTCTCGCCGATCTGCCCACGACGGATGTCGAGGGTGGCGATGTAGGCGGTCATCAGCTTGGTCAGGCTGGCTGGCGGGAGACGCTCGTCACCATTGTTCTCGACCAGGACATTACCGCTGGACGCTTCCATGAGCACGTAGGACTTGGCAGCCAGTTGCGGCGGCGACGGCATCATCTGCTCCGCCGCGAACGCGGCAGGGGTGATCATCAGCGGTACAAGCAGGCAAAGGCGTTTGGCAAAGGAGGTGATGTTCATCCGTCTCTCGAAATGGCTAATGGGCTCATGCCCTCATGGGCAAAACGTTAACAGGCCGGTGCCTTGCGGGCAAAACGGCCATTGTAAGCTACAAGCGGCAAGCTTCAAGCGGCAAGAGAGGCGCGGATCGCGCCACCTGCCTTTCCTGCAGCTTGTCGCCTGAAGCCTGCGGGTCAGTCGGCGGTGACCACCTTGGCCTGGCCGAGGTTGGCCAGGCGCACGCTGTCCTGCATCTGCTGGGCCTCGCCCTGGCTGCCGATCGGCCCCAGGCGCACGCGGTGCAGGGTCTGCTGGTTGCGCACGATGGAGCTGATGAACACCGGCGCGCTGACCATGGTGCTGAGCTTGGAGCGCAGCAGCTCGGCGGCATCGGGGTTGGCGAAGGCGCCGACCTGCAGGAACAGGCCGCCGTTCTGGCTGATGGCGCTGTTGTTGATGGTGTTGTTGCTGGCCACCTGCACCGGCACCACGGCCGCGGCGTGCTGCTGCGGTGGCGGGGTCCACTGTTCGACACGCCCGGTGCTGACCGGCAGCGGCTTGGCCTGGGCCACCTGCGGCTGTTGCAGCACCATGGGCGCTGCCTGGCCACGCTGGGCCCACCACTGCTGCGGGTCGATACCCTCGACTCGCACCCGGGCGGTGCCGCTTTCGGCATAGCCGAGCTTCTTGGCGGCCGCGTAGGACAAGTCGATGATCCGGTCGGAATAGAACGGCCCGCGGTCGTTGACCCGCAGCACCACCACGCGGTTGTTGTCCAGGTTGGTCACCCGCACGTAGGCCGGCAGCGGCAGGGTCTTGTGCGCCGCGCTCATGCCGTAGAGGTCGTAGACCTCGCCGTTGGCGGTGTTCTGGCCATGGAACTTGGTGCCGTACCACGACGCCGTGCCCTCGGCGCGGTAGTTGCGCGAGTCCTGGATGGGGAAGTAGGTCTTGCCCAGCACGGTATAGGGGTTGGCCTTGTAGTTGCCGGTGTGCACGGTCGGGGTGGCATCGGGGATCTTCGAGACATCGACGTCCCACCACGGCGCGCCGTCCTTGTGCGCCCGGTTGATGTCCAGGCCCGGCTGGGCACGCACGACGTTGCCCTGCTGCTGCGAGGTGTGCGGCGCGCGGGTGCTCGAGCAGCTGGCCAGGACCAGGCCAGCGGCGGCGCAGGCCAGCAGCTTGAAAGAGAAGGTGTTCATCGATACGCGCATTACTTGACGCCCCGTGCTTGAACCAGCAGGTCCGATAGCTGATGTACCGCCATCGCGTACATCACGCTGCGGTTGTAGCGAGTGATCGCGTAGAAATTCTTCAGGCCAAGCCAGTATTCGGGGCCATTGTCGCCCTCGAGCCGAAAGGCGGTGACCGGCAGATCATCGCGCAGCGCATCATGACTCGACCAGCCCAGGTCTCGCAACTGGGCGACGGTCTTGACCGCATCGATACCCGGGCTCAGGCCCTCCTCGACGTGCTCGCCGCTGACCGTGGCGCGGCTGACCACCGCCTCGCCGGCTACCCAGCCATGGCGCTTGAAGTAGCTGGCGACGCTGCCGATGGCATCATCGGGGTTGTTCCAGATATTGATATGGCCGTCGCCGTCGAAGTCCACGGCGTAGGCGCGAAAGCTGCTGGGCATGAACTGCGGCAGGCCCATGGCACCGGCGTACGAGCCCTTGAGGGTCAACGGGTCGAGCTGCTCCTCGCGGGCCAGCAGCAGGAATTCGCGCAGCTCCTTGCGGAAGAAGTCAGCCCGTGGCGGGTAGTCGAAGCCCAGGGTCGACAGCGCATCGAGCACCCGGAAGTTGCCGGTGTTGCGGCCAAAGAAGGTTTCCACGCCGATGATCGACACGATCACCTGGGCCGGTACGCCGTATTCCTGCTCGGCGCGCGCCAGGGTCGCCTCGTGCTGGCGCCAGAAGTCCACGCCACGGGCGATGCGCGCGTCGGTCAGGAACATCGGCCGATAGTCCTTCCACGGCTTGACCCGCTCGGCCGGACGCGAGATGGCATCGAGGATCGACTGCTTGCGCTGCACTTCGGCGAACACGCCCATCAGCTGCTCGCTGGCAAACCCGTGGTCACGGGCCATCTCGCCGACGAATTCAGCCACCTGGGGCGAGCCGTCATAGTCACCGGCATTGGCCTGATGGACAGCGCCGAACAGGCCCATCGCACCGATCCACGGTACACAACGAGCCGCCCAGCCACGCACTGCTTGCATGAAATTCTTCACCTTATTCAAACTTGCGCAATCCACTTGCGGTGCGTGTGGATCGACATCAGAACGCCAAACGCTGACAGCAGCGTCACCAACGAAGTTCCGCCATAGCTGATGAAGGGCAGCGGCACGCCCACCACGGGTAGCAGGCCGCTGACCATACCGATATTGACGAACACGTATACAAAGAAGGTCATGGTCAGGCTGCCGGCCAGCAGCTTGCCGTAGAGGGTCTGGGCCTGGGCAGTGATCACCAGCCCGCGGCCGATCAGCAGCAGGTACAGCAACAGCAAGGCACAGATGCCGACCAGGCCGAACTCCTCGCCAAGCACGGCGATGATGAAGTCGGTGTGGCTCTCGGGCAGGAAGTCCAGGTGCGACTGGGTGCCCAGCAGCCAGCCCTTGCCGAACACCCCGCCCGAGCCGATGGCGGCCTTGGACTGGATGATGTTCCAGCCCGTGCCGAGCGGGTCGCTCTCGGGGTCGAGGAAGGTCAGCACGCGTTGCTTCTGGTAGTCGTGCATGAAGAAGAACCACATGGCCACCGCCACCGGCACCGCCGCCCCGACCGCGGTCAGGATCCAGCGCCAGCGCAGGCCGCCCATGAACAGCACGAACGCGCCCCCGGCCAGGATCAGCAGCGCCGTGCCCAGGTCAGGCTGGCGCACGATGAGAATGAACGGCACGCCGATCAGCACCAGGCTGATCAGCACGTGCTTGAGGTCTGGCGGCAGGGTCCGCTTGGACAGGTACCAGGCCAGGGTCGCCGGCATGATGATCTTCATGAACTCGGAGGGCTGGAAGCGGATCACCCCGGGAATGTTGATCCAGCGCGTGGCCCCCATGGCGTTGTGGCCCATGACGTCGACCACCACCAGCAGGCACACCCCGCCCAGGTAGGCGACCGGCACCCAGCGCGCCATGAAGCGGGGCTCGAGCTGGGCGATGATGAACATCGACACCAGGCCCAGGCCGAACGAGCTGGCCTGCCTGAGCAGCAGGTCCCAGTTCTTGCCGCTGGCCGAATAGAGGACGAACAGGCTGCCGGCCGCCAGGGTCAGCAGCAGGATCAGCAAGGGGCCGTCGACATGGATGCGCTGCAGGAAGCTGGCGCGCCGACGCATCACATCCTCGCTGGAGAGCATGCGGTCGAAATTACTCATCACTGGAGGGTTTCCTGCGCGACGGTTGAAGGTACGAAGTCGGCCTTGAGCAGGCCATTCTCGTCGAGCATCCAGGCGTCCATCACCTGGCGCATCACGGGTGCCGCGACCCGGCCGCCGGCCTCGCCGTTCTCGATCATCACCGCGACCACGATCTTGGGGTCCTGCGCGGGGGCAAAGCCGACGAACAGGGCATGGTCGCGGTGGCGTTCCTGGACTTTGTTGCGGTCATATTTCTCGCCTTGCTTGATGGCGACCACCTGGGCGGTGCCGCTCTTGCCGGCGATGCGGTACTGCGCCCCGACCGCGGCCTGGCGCGCCGTGCCACGGGCGTTGTGCATCACCTGTTCCATGCCGTGGGTGACCTTGTTCCAGTCGGACTTGTCGCGCAGGACGATGTCCTGCATGGGGTGCTCGTCCACCGGTGGCAGGCCCTCGATGGTCCTGGCCAGGTGCGGTCGGTTCCACTTGCCTTTGCTTGCGATCAGCGCGGTGGCCTGGGCCATCTGCAGGGGCGTGGTCTGCATGTAGCCCTGGCCGATGCCAAGGATCAGCGTCTCGCCGGGAAACCAGGCCTGGCGGCGGGTGGCGCGCTTCCATTCGCGGGTGGGCATCAGGCCGGACGATTCCTCGAACATGTCCAGGGAAACCTTCTGGCCCAGGCCGAACCTGTTCATGTAGCCGGACAGGCGATCGATGCCCATCTTGTGCGCCAGGTCGTAGAAATAGGTGTCGTTGGAACGCATGATCGCCAGGTCCAGGTCGACCCAGCCGTCACCGCTGCGGTTCCAGTTGCGGTATTTGTGGTCGTAGTTGGGCAGCTGGTAGTAGCCAGGGTCGAAGACCCGGCTGCCGGCGGTGACCACGCCGCTGTCCAGCCCGGCGATGGCCACCGCCGGCTTGATGGTCGAGCCGGGCGGGTACAGCCCGCGCAGCACGCGGTTGAACAGCGGCCGGTCGATGGAATCGCGCAGGTCGGCGTAGGCCTGGAAGCCGATGCCGGTGACGAACAGGTTGGGGTCGAAGCTTGGCTGGCTGACCATCGCCAGCACCTCGCCGCTGCGTGGATCGAGCGCGACGATGGCGCCACGGCGCCCGGCCAGGGCAGCTTCGGCGGCTTCCTGCAACTTGATGTCCAGGCTCAGGACAATGTCCTTGCCCGGAATCGGGTCGGTGCGCTTGAGCACCCGCAGTACCCGCCCGCGCGCGTTGGTCTCTACCTCTTCGTAACCGACCTGGCCGTGCAACTGGGGCTCATAGAAGCGCTCGATGCCGGTCTTGCCGATATGGTGGGTACCGCTGTAGTTGACCGGGTCGAGGGTCTTGAGCTCTTTCTCGTTGATCCGCCCCACATAACCGACCGAGTGGGCGAAGTGCGCCCCTTGCGGGTAGTGGCGCACCAGCTGGGCCACCACTTCCACGCCAGGAAGGCGGAACTGGTTCACCGCCACCCGGGCGATCTGCTCCTCGGTCAGCTCGAACAGGATCGGCACCGGCTCGAACGGCCGGCGCCCCTGGCGCATGCGCTTCTCGAACAGGGCGCGATCGTCCTCGGGAAGCTGCAGCACCTCGACGATCACGTCCAGCACCTGCTGCCAGTTGCCAGAACGCTCGCGGGTCATGGTCAGGCTGAAGCTTGGCCGGTTATCGGCGATGATCACCCCATTGCGATCGAAGATCAGCCCGCGGGTCGGCGGGATCGGCTGCACGTGCACCCGGTTGTTCTCCGACAGCGTGGAGTGATAGTCGTACTGGATCACCTGCAGGTAGTACAGCCGCGCGATCAGCACGCAGATCAGCAGCATGATCGCCACCGCGCCGACCACGACGCGGTTACGCACCAGGCGGGCGTCTTTCTCGTGGTCCTTGAGGCGGATCGGCTGCGACATGAAGCTTACAGGCTCATTTGTGGTAAGGATGGCCGGACAACACGGTCCAGGCACGGTACAGCTGTTCGCCGATCAGTATCCTTACCAACGGGTGCGGCAGGGTCAGCGGCGACAGCGACCAGCGCTGCTCGGCGCGCGCGCAGACCTCGGGCGCCAGCCCTTCCGGGCCTCCGACCATGAAGTTGACGGTTCGCGAATCCAGCCGCCAGCGATCGAGCTCGACCGCCAGCTGCTCGGTGCTCCACGGCTTGCCATGGACTTCCAGGGTAACGATTCGCTCCCCCGGCTGCACCTTGCTCAGCATCGCCTCGCCCTCCTGGCGGATCAGGCGAGCGACATCGGCGTTCTTGCCACGGGTGTTCAGCGGGATTTCAACCAGCTCCAGCGCCAGCTCCGAGGGCAGGCGCTTGGCATATTCATGCCAGCCGTCCTCGACCCACCGGGGCATGCGCGAGCCGACCGCGATCAGACGCAGACGCACGGCGCGGCCTTATTCGCGGTCTTTCAGGTTGTCGGAGTAGCTGTGGGCGTGATCCGGGCTATGGTGCTTGCCATCGGCGGCGCGGCTCTGCTCGGCCCCCATCCACAGGCGCTCGAGGTCGTAGAACTGGCGAGCGGCGGCGGTCATCATGTGCACGATGACGTCGTTCAGGTCCAGCAGGACCCAGTCGCTGTCGCCCTTGCCTTCTTCGCCCAGTGGCTGTACGCCCTTGGCCTTGACCTGCTCGCGGACCTTTTCCAGCATGGCGCTGATCTGGCGGTTGGAGGTACCGGTGGCGATGATCATGTAGTCGGTCAGGCTGTGCTTTTCACGCACGTCGATGACTTGCACGTCCTGCGCCTTGACGTCGTCCAGGGCTGCCTTGGTCAGCTCGACCAGTTCTTCGGCAGTGATGTTGTTTTGCTTTTTCATATAAAACTCGTTCGACTCGTTTGGATGAGGCGCCGTTGGGCGCCTTCAGTTCGGCGCACGGTAGAGAGCGTGCGCATCGATATAGGCCAGTACTGCGTCCGGCACCAGGAACCGCACCGACTTGCCGCTGGCCAGCAGCTGTCGGATCTGCGTGGCCGACACCGCGAGCGGGGTCTGCCAGACGAATGAAATGTGTCCCGCAGGCCCGGACAGGGTCGTGGGGTCACTTTCCGAGCGCGCCGCCAGCAGGTTGCGCAGCGCGTCCGGGGGTTCGACATCGGCATCCGGGCGTTGCAGCACCAGGATGTGACAGTGTTGCAGCAGCTCTTCCCAGCGGTGCCAGCCTGGCAGGCCGCAGAAGGCATCCCACCCCAGCACCAGGAACAACTGGTCGTCGACCCCGAGTTCGGCGCGGATCGACTCCAGTGTATCGATGGTGTAGGAGGGCTTGTCGCGCGCCAGTTCACGGGCATCGACACTCAGGCGGTCCACGCCTTCGACCGCGCGCCGGACCATCGCCAGGCGGTCCTGTGCCGCCACCTGCGGGGTGCCGCGGTGCGGCGGGCGTGCGTTGGGCAGCAGGCGCAGCTCGTCCAGGGCCATGGACTCGGCCACTTCGAGCGCGCTGCGCAGGTGGCCGATGTGCACCGGGTCGAACGTACCGCCGAGAATCCCGACACGCCGGACAGCCCCGCGCGCGGGCGTGGTCGCCTGGGTCAAGTCAGCAGGACTCCTGGCCGCGCAGCTGACCGTCGCCGATCACCACGTACTTCTCGCAGGTCAGGCCCTCGAGGCCAACCGGGCCGCGGGCGTGCAGCTTGTCGGTGGAAATGCCGATCTCCGCGCCCAGACCGTACTCGAAGCCATCGGCGAAGCAGGTTGGGGTATTGAGCATCACCGATGCCGAATCGACCTCGGTGATGAAGCGTCGGGCCAGGCCCTGGTGCTCGGTGACGATCGAGTCGGTGTGGTGCGAGCCATAGTGGTTGATGTGCTCGATGGCCTGGTCCAGGCCGTCGACCACGCGGATCGACAGGATCGCCGCCAGGTATTCGGTGTGCCAGTCGTCCTCGGTGGCCGGCAGCGCGTCGATGAGCGTGCGGGTGCGCTCGCAACCACGCAGCTCGACGCCCTTGTCGCGCAGGCGACGGGCCATCTCGGGCAGGAAGTCGGCCGCCACGCGCTGGTCGACCAGCAGGGTCTCCATGGCGCCGCAGATGCCGTAGCGGTAGGTCTTGGCGTTGAGGGCGATGCCCCAGGCCTTGTCCAGGTCGGCATGCTCGGCCACGTACACGTGGCAGATGCCGTCCAGGTGCTTGATCACCGGCACGCGCGCGTCGCGGCTGATGCGCTCGATCAGGCCACGACCGCCCCGCGGGACGATCACGTCGACAGACTCGGGCATGCTGATCAGCGCGCCCACGGCCGCGCGGTCGGTGGTCTCGACCACCTGGACCACCGCAGGCGGCAGGCCGGCGTCGGCCAGGCCGCGCTGGATGCAGGCGGCGATGGCGCGGTTGGAATGGATCGCCTCGGAGCCGCCACGCAGGATAGTGGCGTTGCCCGACTTCAGGCACAGGCTGGCGGCATCGATGGTCACGTTCGGCCGCGACTCGTAGATGATCCCGATCACACCGAGCGGCACGCGCATCTTGCCGACCTGGATGCCCGACGGGCGATAGCTCATGTCGCGCACGGCACCGACCGGGTCCGGCAGGCTGGCGACCTGGCGCAGGCCGGTGATCATGCCGTCGATGCGCGCGGGCGTCAGCGCCAGGCGGTCGAGCAGCGCGGCTTCCAGGCCATTGGCACGGCCCGCGGCCAAGTCCAGTTCGTTGGCAGCGGCGAGCGTGTCGCGGGCAGCGTCCAGCGCATCGGCGGCGGCCTGCAGGGCGCGGTTCTTCTGCGCGGTGCTGGCGCGACCGATCACTCGCGACGCTTGGCGAGCGGCGCGACCCAGGCGGGTCATGTAGTCAAGAACGGACTCAGTCATGGGCTCGGTGTCTTGGCAAAGGGGAAATCGGCTGATTATAACTGGCGCGCAGGTATACGCCCAGCGGTGGCTGGCGGATGGTCTGAAATGAAGGGCTGCATCAGAGGGAAAAAATGTATCCATCCATGAGGAATATTCCTACAGCAGTCGCCATCCCCCGCAGGAACAATGCCCTCAGGCTGGTCAGAGAATCATAAATTGCTATCCTCACACCTTTTCGAAGGCGAACCCTCTGCATGCCTGACTCTGCCCCCTGCCCCACCCGCGCGCTGCCCGACAGCTTTTTCGACCGTGATGCCCAGACCCTGGCCAAGGCCTTGCTGGGCAAGGTCATCCGTCACCGCCAGGGCGACCTCTGGCTGTCGGCGCGGATCATCGAGACCGAGGCGTACTGCCTGACCGACAAGGGCAGCCATGCGTCGCTGGGCTACACCGAGAAGCGCAAGGCGCTGTTCCTGGACGGCGGGCACATCTACATGTACTACGCCCGCGGCGGCGACTCGATCAACTTCAGCGCCCATGGGCCTGGCAACGCGGTACTGATCAAGTCGGCGTTCCCTTGGCAGGACGCGGTGTCGGACGCCAACAGCCTGGCGCAGATGCAGCTCAACAACCCCGACGCCAGCGGCCAGCTGCGCCCGGCCGAGCGCCTGTGCGCGGGGCAGACCCTGCTGTGCAAGGCCCTGGGCCTGAAAGTGCCGCACTGGGATGCCCAGCGGTTCGACGCTGAGCGGCTGTATGTCGAGGACTGCGGAATCAACCCGACACACATTATCCAGACCACACGGCTCGGTATTCCCCACGGCCGCGATGAGCATTTGCTATACCGCTTCGTCGACGCCGAATTTGCCCGCTTCTGCACAAGGAACCCCCTGCGCCGGGGGCAAGTCGAAGGGCGCGACTTTTTCATTCTCCAACAAGGAAGCTGACTCATGGGCCAATGGCTCGACAGCCTGACCAGCTGGCTCAGTGCCAACCCGCAGTGGCTGGGCATGGCAATTTTCGTGGTGGCCTGCATCGAGTGCCTGGCCATTGCCGGGGTCATCGTGCCCGGCACCGTGCTGCTGTTCGCGGTCGCCGTGCTGGCCGGCAGTGGTGCGCTGTCGCTGGGCGAGACGTTGATGCTGGGCTTTTTTGGCGGCCTGCTCGGCGATGCGGTGTCCTACACGCTGGGGCGGCGCTTTCACCAGAATATCCGGCGCCTGCCGCTGATACGCCATCACCCGGAGTGGATCGGCAGCGCCGAGACCTACTTCCAGCGCTACGGTATCGCGAGCCTGCTGGTCGGGCGCTTCATCGGCCCGCTGCGTCCGATGCTGCCCATGGTCGCCGGCATGTTCGACATGCCGCTGCCGCGCTTCATCGGGGTCAGCCTGGTCTCCGGGGCGGGATGGTCGATCGCCTACCTGTTGCCCGGCTGGGCGACCGGGGCCGCCATGCGCCTGCCATTGCCGGAGGGTTTCTGGCTGGACGCCGGCCTGATCGCCGGGGGCATGGCCGCCCTGATCGGCCTGAGCATCAACAGCAGCCTGCGCAGGCACCGGCATGGCAGCCGGCTGGTGGCGGGAGCCAGCCTGCTGGCACTGGCAGCAGTGTTCCTCGGCTGGCCGTACCTGCATGAATTCGACCAGGGCGTGATGACCCTGATCCAGGAACATCGCCGCCAGGGCCTGGACGCTGCCGTGGTGGTGATCACCCGGCTCGGGGACTTCTGGCACCAGATCATCCTTGGCGTCTTGCTGACCTGCCTGCTGCTGCTCGCCCGGCAATGGCGCCACGCGCTATTCGTCGGCGCCGCGCTGCTGGGCACCGCCGTGGCCAATGGCACCTTGAAATGGCTGTTTGCCCGGGCGCGACCCGAGGTGCTGAGCGACCCGCTGACCACCTACAGCATGCCCAGCGGGCACAGCTCGGCGTCGTTTGCGTTCTTCCTGGCGCTGGCGGTACTTGCCGGGCGTGGCCAGCCCCCGCGCATGCGCCTGACATGGCTGTTCCTGGCGTGCCTGCCCGCGCTGCTGATCGCGCTGTCGCGGGTCTACCTGGGTGTCCACTGGCCGACCGACATCCTGGCCGGAGCCTTGCTGGCTTGCTGCGTTTGCGCTCTGAGCCTGACCCTGACCCAGCAGCGCCAGCCACTCAATGCCCTGCCGCTGAAGGTCTGGTGGCTGATCTTGCCGTCGTGCATCGCGCTGCTGTCGTTCTTCGCGCTCTATGCCCTGCCCCAGGCGCTGTTGCGCTATCAGTACTACTAGGCGAACAGCTCGCCCTGGATACGCTCCAGCAATGACTGGATCGCCTCCAGGCGCTGCTGGGGCGAGTCGATGGCCAGCAGGTCGAGCTTGTCTTCTTCCATGAAGGGCAGCAGGTAGGCCAGCTGGTTGGCCAGCGACTGCTTCCCGTCCACGGCCTTGGGCATGTCCAGCGATGCCACCATCGGATGCTCGCCCAGGGCCATGAGCAGCGCCAGCAGGTCGGCATCAAACTCGGTCAGCGGCGTGTCCGGGCCTTCGGGCAGCCATTGCACCTCGGCCACCAGCAACTGGTCTTTCTCGACCTCGGTCTGCTCGACCCGAAAACGCCGCACGCCTTCGACACGAATGCCCAGCAAGCCGTTGTCCTGCTGCTGGAAGTCGCGGATCAGCGCTTCGCAGCCGATGGTGGCCACGCCCTGGGGGGCCTTGCCGACCTGCTCGCCCTCGAGGATGCACACCACGCCAAAACCGCCGTCCTGCTTCATGCAGCGGCCGATCATGTCCAGGTAGCGCGCCTCGAAGATCTGCAGGTCGAGCAGGCAGCCAGGGAACAGCACCGTATTGAGGGGAAAAAGCGCAAGCGTCATGTCTTGTCCTCAGGCCACCAGGCTGACCGCCAGCGGCAGGAACACCGCCGTGGCCAGGCCCATCAGGCTCATCGCCAGCGCGGCAAAGGCGCCGCATTCGTCACTTTCCTGCAATGCCACCGACGTACCGACGGCATGCGCGGTAATCCCCAGCGACATGCCCCGCGCCTCGGGGCTGAGCACCCCGCAACGCGACAGCAGCGCCGGACCGAAGATAGCGCCGATCACCCCGGTGATCAGCACGAAGACCGCCGCCAGGGCCGCCACGCCGCCGATCTGCTCGGCCACCAGCATGGCGATCGGCGAGGTCACCGACTTGGGCGCCATGGTCATCAGGATCATGTGCTCGGCGCCAAACCACTTGCCCAGCAGCAGGCAGGCGAGCGTGGCGAACAGCCCCCCGACTACCAGCGTAGTAAAGGTCGGCCAGAACAGCTGGCGAATGCGCCGCAGGTTGAGGTACAGCGGCACCGCCAGCGCCACCGTTGCCGGGCCCAGGAGGACGTTCAGGATCTCGGTGCTCTTGCGGTACTCACCATAGCCGATGCCGCAGGCCAGCAACACGCCGATGATCAGCAGCATCGACACCAGCACCGGCTGCAGGAAGATCCAGCGGGTCTTCTCGAAGGCCGCCAGCACCAGCTGGTACGCGCCCAGGGTGATGCCGATGCCGAACAGCGGGTGGTGCACCACCGCGTCGACCGCGCCTTGCCAGTCGAGCATCATGGCTGCTCCTCGCGCTTGTCCTGGCGCTGCATGAGCCGCTGCATCAGCACGCCGACGAACACCACGGTCAGCAGCGCAGAAATCACCAGCGCGCCGACGATGGCCCAGAAGTCTGCGGCGATGTCCTTGGCGTAGACCATCACCCCCACTGCAGGCGGCACCAGCAGCAACGGCAGGTAGCGCAGCAGGCTGCCGGCCGCCTCGTTGAGCGGCGCGCCCACTTCGCCACGCAGCATCAGGAACGCCAGCAACAGCAGTAGGCCGATGATCGGCCCAGGCAGCACCGGTACCAGCAGATGATTGATCGCCGTGCCCAGCAGTTGAAACAGCACCAGCCAGGTCAAACCACGCAACAACATAAGAAGCTCCTTCATGCCAGGCGCCATTATAAGCACGCCAGGCGAGCCGCTATAACCCGGCATTCACCGTTGCCATGGCGACTTGACCACTCCCCGATGCCGTGCTGATCTTGGTTTTCGCATCATCCAACCGCCCTGACAATCCGGAGAGTCGCGATGCCCTACGCACCCGTTGCAGAACTGCTGCAGTCTGTTGGCAAGGAACTGGGACGTTCCCAATGGCTGACGATCGATCAAGCGCGCATCAACCTGTTCGCCGAGGCAACCGGCGACTTCCAGTTCATCCATGTCGACCCGCAGAAGGCGGCGCAGACGCCATTCGGCACTACCATCGCCCATGGCTTCCTGACCTTGTCGCTGATGCCCAAGCTGATGGAGGACATCCTGGTGCTGCCCGAAGGGCTCAAGATGGTGATCAACTATGGCCTGGACAGCGTGCGCTTCATCCAGCCGGTGAAGGTCGGCAGCCAGGTGCGCCTGAAGGTCGACCTGGTCGACGTCACTGAAAAGCGTCCAGGCCAGTGGCTGCTCAAGGCCACCGCCACGCTCGAGATCGATGGCGAGGAAAAGCCGGCCTACATCGCCGAGCCCCTCACCCTCTGCTTCGTCTGAAACACAGGGCACTCGGCGCCTGTGGCTGTTTCAGCCGGCGCATTGTGCGGCATACTCCCGGGTTTGTTTCGACCCGGACCCCGCCATGCGCCGACTCCTCCCCCTTGCCTTGATCCTGTTGCTCGCCGCCTGTGGCGATGGCGAGTCGCTGTCACCGCCGGATGCGCGCCTGCCCGACGGTGGCCGCTACCGCGGCGAGGTGGTCGATGGCCTGCTGCAGGGTGAAGGACGCATCGACTACCCCAACGGCAGCTGGTACGAAGGCAGCTTTCGCGATGGCCAATGGCATGGCCAGGGCGAGTGGCATGGCAGCAATGGCGAGGTCTATCGCGGGCATTTCGCCGAAGGGTTGTTTCAGGGCCTGGGCACCCTGAGCACGCTTGCCAGTCACTACAGCGGCACGTTCAAGCATGGCCGTCGCGATGGCGAAGGCACCCTCAAGGAACATGGCAGCGTCTACCGCGGCCAGTTCAAGGACGACCAGTACGACGGCGCCGGCCAGCTCGACCTGGCCGACGGCAGCCGCTACCAGGGCCTGTTCGCCCAAGGCAAGCCCAATGGCGCGGGCGTACGCAGCGATGCCAGCGGCAACCAGTTCAGTGGCCACTTCGTCGATGGCCAGTTGCAGGGCGCCGGGACCTTCAACAGTGTCGAGGGCGAGCAGTACATCGGCGAGTTCAAGGACAACCGCCTCGAAGGCCGCGGCCGCTACGAGAACGCCGAAGGCGATGTGTGGATCGGCGAGTTCAAGGACGGCTCGCTGGTGGGCGAAGGCGAGTTGCTCGGCAGCGATGGCAGCCACTACAAGGGCGGCTTCCGGGACTGGCGGTTCAATGGCCAGGGGCGGTTGCAGCTTGCCGACGGCAGTCATTATGCCGGGGGCTTCGAGAACGACGCCTACCAAGGGCACGGGCGCCTGACGTCAAGCGACGGGCGTGTCGAGGCAGGCTTCTGGGTCAATGGCCTGCGCACCCGTGACGAGAGCGGCAAGCTGCTGCCCGACCCGCTCGAGCTGGCGCTGCTCAACCAGGGCAGGCTGCTGGAGCAATCGCTGGCCAGCCTGCCCCGCTCCACGCAGCCCATAGAGCTGTACAGCCTGGTGCTGGCAGGTGACGGCCAGCAGAGCGTGTTCCTGCGCGAAGCCGATTACGTCAGCAAGCTGCTCAAGGTCCGTTTCGGCGCGCGCGGCCAGGTGACCCTGGTGAACCACCGCGACCACCTGGCCGATCGCCCCATGGCCACCCGCGAGAACCTGACCCGCGCCGCCCAGGCCCTGGCCGAGCGCAGCGGCCCGGAAGACCTGGTGTTCATCTACCTCACCAGCCATGGCAGCCAGGACCACCAGCTGGTGCTCGACCAGCCGCGCCTGCAACTGGCCGACATGACCGCCAACGAACTCGCCAGCGCCTTGGCGCCACTGCAACACCGCGACAAGGTGATCGTGATTTCGGCGTGCTATTCAGGGGGGTATATTGCTCCACTCAAGGACGAGCGCACGCTGATCATGACTGCGGCCCGCCCCGACCGGGTGTCGTTCGGCTGCTCGGAGGAGGCCGATTTCACCTATTTTGGAGACGCGCTGTTCGCCCAGGCGCTCAATCAGACCGACGACTTGAAACAGGCGTTTGAACGGGCGAGCGCAATCGTTGCCGAAAGGGAACATACGGAAGGCTTCGAAGCCTCTGAACCCCAGCTCTGGGCGCCGCCCGCCGTGCTTGCCCATTGGCAGCAACTGCGCCAGCAGCAGGCCCGCAAGGCATTGCAGAGCGATGAACGCCCAGCCCCGGTGGGACAGGAAAAAATCCCTGTGAGCCACTAAGCTGACTGTAACAAGGGAGAGACATCATGTACTTGACGCCTCAGCATGTACTGCTTGCCGGAGCCACGGGCCTGACGGGTGAACACCTGCTCGACCGGCTTCTCAACGAACCGACCATCAGCCGCGTGCTGGCCCCTACCCGGCGCCCGCTGGCCGAGCATCCGCACCTGGAAAACCCGGTCGGCGACCCGGCGCTCTTCCTGCACCAACTGGCCGGGCGCGTGGACATCGCCTTCTGCTGCCTGGGCACCACGCTCAAGCAGGCCGGCTCGGAAACCGCCTTTCGCGCAGTCGACCTGGACATGGTCGTGGCCTTCAGCAGGCGCGCCCGGGAACTGGGCGCGCGTCATCTTCTTGTCGTCAGCGCCATTGGCGCCGATCCGCAGTCCTCGATTTTCTACAACCGGGTCAAGGGCGAGATGGAAGAAGCACTCAAGGCCCAGGATTGGCCACAGCTGACCATCGCCCGGCCTTCGTTGCTGCTCGGTGAGCGCGAGACACCGCGCCTGGCCGAACAGGTGGCCGGCCCGCTGTCGAAGCTGATCCCCGGGAAGTTTCGCGGCATCGAGGCCTGCCAGCTGGCGCGGGCGTTGTGGCGCCTGGCGCTGGAAGAGCAGGACGGAATCCGGATAGTGGAGTCCGATGAGCTGCGCAGGCTAGGCAAGTAATGTCGAGTCTCGCGCCATCCCTGTAGGAGCGGGCTACAGGCCTCCCGTTGCCTGGAAGCCGACGCCAATCACGGTCAGCACCGACAAGGGCAACAACAGCGTATCGAGCAGCGCGCTTCCCGGCAGGTCCAGCCCCGGGTGGGCCGGCGCCTCGGCGCCGAACCTGTCCACCGCGCAACACCCCCCCTTCAACGCATACAGGTCCAGCCGCGTACCGGCGTACACCACTGGTGCGCCGGGCTTGGCGGCATCGAGGGTACGCACCGTCGCGCACCCCTGCAGCGCGACGAGCACGGCCATCCCCACCAGCAGGCGTGTCACTCGTCCGCGCCCAGGTGGTGCTCGCCCCAGCGCGGCAGCATGTCCTGCGGGATGTCCAGCAGGTTGAGAATCCGCGCCACGACGAAATCGACCAGGTCGTCGATGGTCTGCGGCTGGTGATAGAACCCAGGCGCCGCAGGCAGGATCACCGCCCCCATCTGCGACAGCTTGAGCATGTTCTCCAGGTGAATGGTCGACAGCGGCGCCTCGCGCGGCACCAGGATCAGTTGGCGACGCTCCTTGAGCGTGACGTCGGCCGCCCGCTCGATGAGGTTGTTGCAGGCCCCGGTGGCGATCGCCGACAAGGTGCCCGTCGAGCAGGGCACCACGACCATGGCAGCCGGCGCACCCGAGCCCGAGGCCACCGGCGACATCCAGTCCTCCTTGCCATACACGCGGATCTGCCCGGCCGCCGCCCCGGTGTACTCGGTCAGGAACGCCTGCATGGCCTGGGGCTTGGCCGGCAGCAGCACGTCGGTCTCGGTCGACATCACCAGTTGCGCGGCCTTGGAGATCAGGAAGTGCACCTCGCGCTCCTCACGCACCAGGCAGTCGAGCAGGCGCAGGCCGTACTGGGCCCCCGAGGCCCCGGTCATCGCCAGCGTGACGCGGTCCGGCCCGCTCATCGCAGCGCCTCGGCCAGCTTGCCGTGCAGGCCGCCGAAGCCGCCGTTGCTCATGATCACCACCTGGGTGCCGGGCCGAGCCTGGCTTTTGACCCGCTCGATGATCGCCTCCAGGCTATCGGCAACGATGGCCGGCACCGTGCACTGCGCCGCGGTACCCGCCAGGTCCCAGCCCAGGTTGGGCGGGGCGTACCAGATCACCTGGTCGGCATCGTTGACGCTTTCTGGCAGTCCATCGCGATGGGCGCCCAGCTTCATGGAGTTGGAGCGCGGCTCGATCACCGCGATCACGGGTGCCTCGCCCACGCGCTTGCGCAAGCCGTCGAGGGTCGTGGCGATGGCGGTCGGATGGTGGGCGAAGTCATCGAAGATGGTCACGCCATTGACCTCGGCGACCTTCTCCATGCGCCGCTTGACGCTCTTGAAGGCGCTCAGGGCCTCGATGCCCAGGGCCGGCACCACGCCGACATGACGGGCCGCGGCCAGGGTAGCCAGTGCGTTGGCCACGTTGTGCTGGCCGGTGAGGGCCCACTCGACAGTGCCCTGGATCTCGCCGTCGAAACTCACCTCGAAGCGCGAACCGTCGGCGCCGAGCAGGCGTACCTGCCACAGGCCACCTTCGCCGGTGGTCTGTACCGGGGTCCAGCAGCCCATGCCGATCACCCGCTCCAGCGCTTGCTCGGTGGTTGGATGGACGATCAGGCCCTCGCTGGGAATGGTGCGTACCAAGTGATGGAACTGCCGCTCGATTGCCGCAAGGTCAGGGAAGATGTCCGCGTGGTCGAACTCGAGATTGTTGAGGATCGCGGTCCGCGGGCGGTAGTGGACGAATTTCGAGCGCTTGTCGAAGAAGGCGCTGTCGTACTCATCGGCCTCGACCACGAAGAACGGCGTCTGGCCCAGGCGCGCGGACACAGAGAAGTTCTGCGGCACGCCACCGATCAGGAAGCCCGGGCTCATGCCGGCATGCTCCAGCACCCAGGCCAGCATGCTGCTGGTGGTGGTCTTGCCGTGGGTGCCGGCCACGGCAAGCACCCAGCGGCCCTGCAACACATGGTCGGCCAGCCACTGGGGCCCCGACACATAGGGCAGGCCCTTGTTGAGCACATGTTCCACGGCAGGGTTGCCGCGCGACAGGGCGTTGCCGATCACCACCAGGTCTGGCGCCGGCTCCAGCTGGGCCGCGTCATAGCCTTGTGTCAGCTCGATGCCCTGGGCCTGGAGCTGCGTGCTCATGGGTGGGTAGACATTGGCGTCGGAGCCGGTGACCCGATGGCCGAGCTCCTTGGCCAGGACGGCCAGGGAACCCATGAAAGTGCCGCAAATACCGAGAATATGAATGTGCATGATCGACCTCGCAAAACGTCGAGGCAGGGTAGCCCAGG
>JAQZAY010000341.1 GCA_029239415.1 Pseudomonas sp.
GTTCTCGAAGGGGTGGGCCGAGTTGGTCCCGAAGAACCCTCCGCCATTGGTGCCCAGCTGCTTGATCGCCACCTGGCTCGCGGCCGGCCCCATCGGCAGGTGCTGCAGGGTGCCCTGCACGGTGTGGGCCTCGACATAGGGGGCCAGGTTCTGCGGTACGCCCTGCCACAGCAGCAGCACGGCCAGCAGCAGGCTCAGTGGCAGCAACCCGTACAGGGTGGCACGGGTCAGGTCCGCCCAGGCATTGCCGACGGTGCTCGCCGAGCGACGGGCGAGGCCGCGACACAGGGCGACCAGCACGCATAAGCCGGTGGCAGCGCTGACGAAGTTCTGCACGCCCAGCCCGAGCGCCTGGCTCAGGTAGCTCAGCGACGCCTCGCCACTGTAGGCCTGCCAGTTGGTGTTGGTGACGAAGCTGACCGCGGTGTTGAACGCCAGCGCCGCGTCCAGGCCTGGCAGGCCCTGGGGGTTGAGCGGCAGCCAGCCCTGCAGCATGAGCAGGCCGAACAGCGCCACGAACCCGGCCAGGTTGAACGCCAGCAGGGCGATGGCGTAGCGCTGCCAGCCCTGCTCCTGCTGCGGCTGGACACCGGCCAGGCGGTAGCAGCCGCGCTCGATCGGCGCCAGCAGCGGGTGCAGCCAGGTGCGCTGGCCTTCCATGACCCGGTGGTAGAAACGGCCCAGCCAGGGCGCCGGAAGGATCACCAGCAGCAGGAACAGGCCGATCAGGACGATCTCATGACGGTGCATGGGTCACGTCCGGTCGGCGCGCAG
Source organism: Pseudomonas sp. (assembly GCA_029239415.1). The sequence goes on from JAQZAY010000341.1 coordinate 775, forward strand.
CAGCGCGATCAGCAGGTAGATGAACAGGGCCGTGGCGGCCAGCAGGGACAAGACTTCGACGGGGCCCATGGGGTGCTCCTGACAGGGCGAGGGACAGGCCTGCAGTATTCGGCCAGGAGGCGTAAAGAATCGATTGCCAAGCGCAGGCGCGGGCGTAAAGGTTTCGTAACGACAGCCAGGGTGGGGCTGCGCCAGGGGGCTGCAGTTGCAATCCACGGCGTTTTACGCGAGCGTGCCCGTCGCACGGCAATGCGTGCCGCGTTGGCGTTCGCTTTTCTTCACCGCATGAGCGTATTCGATGAGAGCTTCCCTGTTTTCCCTGGCGCTGTCGGTGGCCCTGGCCGCCGTCCTGCCGAGCGCCCTGGCGCAACCGATCCCTGGACAGCCGATGGAGGCTTCAGTGCTGCAGCGCGACGACCTGGCCTACCGCTTCAGCACCCTGACCCTGGACGCCGTCGACGGCCAGCGGCACTACCAGCTGTGGATCGGCATCCCGAAACGCCCGGCACCGGCGGCGGGTTACCCGGCCCTGTGGATGCTCGATGGCAATGCCGCGGTCGGGGCGTTGTCGCCCGAGCAACTGGACGGGTTGGCCGCCGGGCAGGCGCCGGTGCTGGTCGCCGTCGGTTATCGCACCGAAGCGCGCATCGACCGCGAAGGCCGGACGCGGGATTACACGCCATCGGTCGAGGGCCTGGCGCAGCAGCGCGATCCGCTCACGGGCCTGCCCAGCGGGGGCGTGGAGGCCTTTCTCGACCTGCTCGCGCAGCGCATGCGCCCTGCGGTGAGCCAGCGCGTGCCACTCGATCCACGGCACCAGACGTTGTGGGGCCATTCCTATGGCGGGCTGGCCGTGCTGCATGCCCTGTTCACGCGGCCTGGCGCCTTCACCGACTACGCGGCGGCCAGCCCGTCGCTGTGGTGGCGCCAGGGGGCAGTGGTGGCGGCGGCGACCGGGCTCGAGCAGCGCCTGGCCGGGCAGCATCCTCGGCTGTTGCTGATGAAAGGCAGCAGCGAGGGTGTGCCACCGGGACAGGTGTCGATGGCCGATGCCGAAGCGGGCGCGAGACGGCTGGAGGCGGCGTTGGCGGAGGCGCCGGGGGTGGCGGTGCAGTCGAAGGTGTTCGAGGGGCTGGGGCATGGGCCGATGTTGCCGGCGTCGCTGGGGTATGTAGTGGAGCAGCTGTCGCGCTGAGGGTGGAAGGCGCGGGTGACTGTCTCTTGGATCGGCTGCGGCACGGCGTGGCACCGTGCAGGCTGATGCAGCGGCCCTTGCACCGCGATTGGACCCGCAGGGCCATGCCTTTCAACGTCTTTACCTGAAACGATGTGGACCACATTGCTGGTCTGGCAGAGCGGTTCAACCCCCTGTGTGGGGGCAACTGTCTTTTTCTACTTGGTACATGCCTGACCGCATGGGCTGATGTGTGGGCTTACCCGCGACGCAGGCGGCACCCGACAGGGCCCTATCGCTGGCAAGCCAGCTCCCACCCAGACCTCTGCAGCCGTCGGTGTAGGCATGGCTGCGCAAGCAGCTTGTGGGGGCTTGCCCGCGATGCAGGCGGTGATGGACCGGACGCTACCGCGGGCAAGCCCGCACACAGGAGGGCTGCGCTTGCCTGTACCATGCCGGTGAATCTATGGATGCAACAATGACTCTATCCTGGTGCTTTTTCCAAAGACGTTGAAAGGCCTGGCCCTATGGGCCCTGCGGGCCCAATCGCGGCACGGGGGCCGCTCCCACACGGGACCGCGATGGCCTGTAGCGCTGTGGTGTGACTACGGGAGCGACGCTTGCGCCGCGATGGGCCGCAAAGCGGCCCCGGAGATCGGTCAGCGATGCCGCTTCCGGACACTGCCGCGTTCTCTGCGCGGCAGCGCGGCGCTCGGGCGGCAGGCGGACGCTGAGCCGGGGCGCCGGACCGGCCGCGATGGGTCGCGCATGGCACACGAGGTGTATCGTCAATCTTGAATGAATGTCCTGCGGGCCCAACCGCGACCAGTCCGGCACCCCGCAGGTTGCCGGATTGGACGGTAATGCGGCGGGTCGAATAGTCTGACCAGGGTTGGCCCTTCGGGCCGAGTCGCGGCCTGGGTGCCGCTCACAAGGGACCGTCTGATGACGGCGAGCTCAACGGATGAAACCCGCACAACGCGCTCTGAAGACCTTTTTCTCTTCCAGCATCCTGGGCTTCATCCTCATGGGATGCATCGCCGGTGGGTGCGCGTCGTTGTTCATCTATGAGTGGGTCGATGCCCTACTCAGTGGTGTCCATGTGATCCACGTGCGCGGCAGCCCCACGAAGGTGCTGACCCTCGACGGCTCGGCGGGTGCCTATTGGCTGTCCATGCTGTTCGAGGCCCTGAGGATCGCCCTGCTGGTGGGGATGGCCTGGCTGTCATTCTTCGCTGCGCGGTTGTGCCGACGATGAACGCGCCAGGCGCTGACCCATAGCGTTCACCGGCCTGCTCGCCTGGAGAAGCAAGACAGGCCGGCGATTCGACGCTCGGTCGGCCTCAGCTCAGCGCCTCACGACTGTGCTCGCCATCGACCAGACGTTGCAGGCCCAGGGGGTTGGCGTTCTGCAGCGCCGGAGGCAGCAGCGCGTCCGGGTAGTCCTGGTAGCACACCGGGCGCAGGAAGCGATCGATGGCCAGGGTACCGACCGACGTACCGCGAGCATCGGACGTCGCCGGGTAAGGGCCGCCATGCACCATGGCGTCACAGACCTCGACCCCGGTCGGGTAGCCATTGACCAGCAGACGACCCGCCTTGCGTTCCAGCACCGGCACCAGGGGCGCGAAGCGCTGCAGGTCCTGGGGCTCGGCGATCAGGGTCACGGTCAGTTGCCCGTGCAGCGCCTCCACGGCCTGGCGCAGCTCGGCCTCGCTCGCCACCTCGACGACGATGGTCGTCGGACCGAAGACTTCTTCCTGCAACAGCGCATCGCCCTGCAGCAACAGGCTGACGTCGGCCTTGAACAGCTGCGCGCGGGCCTCGTGGCCTGCCTGTTCGGCACCGGCCAGGTGTTGCACGCCGGGATGCTGCATCAGGCGCTGCACACCGCTGCTGTAGCTGCGCAGGGTGCCGGCGTTGAGCAGGGTCTGGCCAGCCTGGTCCGCCAGGTGCGCCCCGAGCGCGGCCACGAAGCGGTCGAAGGCCTTGCCTGCCAGGCCAATGATCAGGCCTGGGTTGGTGCAGAATTGCCCGGCGCCCAGTACCACCGACGCGGCCAGTTCCTGGGCGATGCGCTCGCCTCGGGCCTGCACGGCCTCGGGCAGGACCAGCACCGGGTTGATGCTGCTCATCTCGGCGAACACCGGGATCGGCTGCGGGCGTGCCGCGGCCAGGTCGCAGAGGGCGCGGCC
>JAQZAY010000027.1 GCA_029239415.1 Pseudomonas sp.
CTGCTGCGAGTTATGCGATGCCGGTCGTCCTGTCACTGTCCTGCGCTTCAATTCTTGAACGCAGGAGTCAGCAACGATGAAGCGTGAACAAGCTGTACGCCGGATGCTGTGCGCAAGTGCGCTGGCAGTATTCATTGGGGGGGGGCGCCGCTACGGCGACCGGTCAAGAGATGCCTGTACAGGTGCCTGGCGACGGTCGCCAGCAACTGCCCAAGGCCATTGCTTCGAGCCTCTACCAGGCGGAGATCGGCAATTACCGGCTCAATGACCTGCAGAGCAGCGACCGCGGCGATGGCTACACTGTCGAGACCAGCACACTGCTAGAGGCCAACGGCGAGGGCGCCGTGGTCGGCTCGCTGGTGGCCGTCCGCTCGCCAGGCAACGCCCTCACCGCAATCATCGATAGCCCTGGGAAGCGGGGTCTGCTGCTGGTGGATGAAGAGGGCAACCGGCGATTCATCGACGAACCCGCCTATGACTATCTGCAAGCCGACGCCATGCCCGGCGAAGCGCTCTCCAGTGCCACGCCAGGCACGGCCATCCATGCTGGCCATGACATCGACGCCCTGGTCGCTTTCTCCACCAAAGCGCTGGATGTGCTGGGCAGTGACCCGATCGCCTTTGCCATGGCGCAGTTGGAGACAGTCAACCTGGGACTGCGCAATTCCCGGGTAAATGATGTCCGGGTGAACTTGGCAGGGATTGTCGTGACGGAGACCGATCATGGTGTCGACGGTCCGGGCCTCTCGACAACGCAGGCTTTCATGGACGCATTGCGATCGACTTATCAGCACGACCTCAATGTTGCGTACTATGACGAAAGCCCTTACGCCGGTATGGCTTACATGCCGGGGTACAGCAGTGTGAACGGCATCCACTATCCAATGGCATTACGGCACGAAATCGGTCACAACGTGGGAGGCGGGCATTGCTACCCGGAGATTGGGGATAACTACAAGCATGGGCATCAGACGTCCAACGGCGCCCATACTCACCTGTGCGGAAACAATGTTCCTTACTATTCCACGCCTTCGGTGACCCACGAGGACCAACCGCTGGGCAATGCATCGACATCGGATATGGCACGGCTCTGGCGTGAGCAGGCGGCCAGGCTCAGTGGCTACAGCCCGGCGTTCGATGGCGAAAGAATGATGTACATTTCGACTCAGCTGGAGGCGCAGCTGCGAGTCACGACTTCTGCGATGTCACCCCGCGGCGGCTTCGTGGCCCTGTCACCTGAGGTGGGGCCTGTAGCGCTCAGCGGCGCGTCGGGCACCTCCACGCAACTGCGCGTTCCACTCAAAGACAAGAACGGCAGGGTCCACACGGTCAACCTGCGAGCTCAAAGCCAGATAGGTGATTGCGCCCGCAGGATCATGAACTCCTCCAGCGGCTGTCACCCAGACCACTGGCGCGGCAGCGTAACGCTGATCCTGAGCTATGACGCCGAGCAGAATCTTCATCTGCCTGAAGGCTGGTACAACGGAACCCTTGAGCTGAAGACGCTTGACCCGAGTGCGCCAGGCTGGTCCCGCCCTATCCTGGTGAGCTTGTCGGTGCGGCGCTGAGCGCAGCGCAAGCAGGGCCAGGTCTACCTGGCCCTGTCATGCTCAGCGCTGCATCGACGCAGTGCGCAGCGCTCGCTTGGGCCGCAGGTACCGGTAGGTCACGGCCAGCAGCAGGAACCATGCCGGGGTGACGATCAATGCCTTGCGCGTGTCGTCCTCGAGGCTCAGCAGCACCAGAATGAAAGCAAAGAACGCCAGGCACACACAGCACATCAGCCGCCCGCCGGGCATCTTGTAGGTCGAGGCCTCGTGCAGGGCGGCCCGCTGGGTGCGGTACTTGAGGTACGAGAGCAGGATCATCGACCAGACGAACATGAACAGGATCGCCGACACGGTCGTCACCAGGGTGAAGGCTTCGACCAGGTTGGGGATCACGTAGATCAGCGCGGCACCTAGCAGCAGGCAGGTGCAGGAGAAGTACAGGCCGTTGGCCGGCACGCGCCGGCTGGAGAGTTTCTCGAAAGCCTTCGGTGCATCACCTTCCTGGGCCAGGCCGTACAGCATCCGGCTGGTGGAGAACACGCCACTGTTGGCCGACGAGGCCGCCGAGGTCAGCACCACGAAGTTGATCAGGCTGGCGGCGGCAGGCAGGCCCGCCAGCACGAACAGCTCGACGAAGGGGCTCTTGCCCGGCACCACATCGCGCCACGGCGTGACGGCCATGATGGCGATCAGCGCCAGCACGTAGAACATGATGATGCGGATCGGAATCGAGTTGATCGCCCGTGGCAGGGTACGCTCGGGATCCTTGGCCTCGGCGGCGGTGGTGCCTACCAGCTCGATGCCGACAAAGGCAAACACCGCGATCTGGAAACCTGCGAAAAAGCCCATCAGGCCATGCGGGAACATGCCCTCGTCGTTCCACAGGTTGGCCAGGCTCGCGGTGCGTCCGGCGGGCGACTCGAAGCCGCTGAACACCATGTACAAGCCAGTGGCGACCAGGCCGAGGATCGCGACGATCTTGATCAGCGCGAACCAGAACTCGACCTCGCCGAACATCTTCACGGTGATCAGGTTCAGCGACAGCAATACGCCGACGCAGGCGAGCGCGGGTATCCACTGCGGCAGGTCGGGAAACCAGAACTGCGTGTAGGCGGCGATCGCGATGACGTCCGCGATGCCGGTGATCACCCAGCAGAACCAGTAGGTCCAGCCGGTGAAATATCCCGCCCAGGGGCCGAGCAGGTCGGCGGAGAAATCGATGAACGATTTGTAGTTCAGGTTCGACAGCAGCAGTTCGCCCATGGCGCGCATGACGAAGAACAGCATGAAGCCGATGATCATGTACACGAAGATGATCGACGGCCCTGCCAGGCTGATGGTCTTGCCCGAGCCCATGAACAGGCCAGTGCCGATGGCGCCACCGATGGCGATCAGCTGGATGTGGCGGTTGGTCAGGTTGCGTTGCAGGTGATTCTCGTCGTTTGACGTGGATGAGGTCCGGGTCATGGGCTGCATTCCATTGAGGGTCAGTCTTCTTGTGAAAGCCGGCTAGGCTATCACGCGCCCCCACGTGGAGGGCGCGACACGTCGTCTCAATTGGAAACAATCGTGGCTCGGACCTGCCTGCCTCCGCGGTCCTAGGCCTGCGCCATGACCCGGCGCCGTACGACCAGGCTGTCCACCACCCACATCACCAGCATCGACACCCCGACCAGCGGAAATGCCAGGCCCAGTAGCAGCATCACTCCGGTCGCGGTCTTCCAGCGCGGCAGGTCATGGCGCAGCGGCGGCACGCCCAGGCCACCCGCGGGGCGGCGTTTCCACCACATCACCAGCCCGCTGACCGAGCCGAGCAGGATCATCAGGCACACGATCAGGATGATGACCTGGTTGAGCGGGCCGAACATCTTGCCCTCATGCAGCATCACCCCGAGCTCGGTGGCGCGTGCGACAGGGCTGTAGTCCTGCCAGCGCACATCGGCCAGCACCTTGCCGGTGTACTGGTCGACATGCAGGGTGGCGTCGTTGCGCGGGTCGTCGGCGAAGACCGCGATGGTGAATACGCCCTCTGCCGTGGTCGGGAGCGTGATGCTGTAGCCGGGCTCGACCTTGCGCTCGGTCGCCAGTGCCTCGACCTGCTGCAGGCCAACCTGCGGCGCGGCCGGGGCGCTGGACATCATGTGGTGCCCGGCATGCTCGGCATGGGCGCCGGACTGGGGCATCGGGGTATTCTCCACGGCCCACGGCACCGTCTGGCGATGCGCATTGTTGAGCACGCGCGCCTGCTGGTCGGACTGCGGCACGTCGTTCCACATGGCTGCGGGGAAGCGGTTCCACAGGTCAGCGTACTGCTTGCCCCAGAATCCGGTCCAGGTCATGCCGCTGAGCAGCATCAGCAGCAACAGCGCCGCGCCCCAGAAGCCAGTGACCGCGTGCAGGTCGCGCCATAGCAGCCGGCCGCGCGCGTGCAGGCGCGGCCAGAGCACCCCGGCGTTCTTGCGCCCGCGCGGCCACCACAGGTAGACCCCCGACACGACCAGGACGATACCCCAGCCGGCCGCCAGCTCCACCAGGCGATCGCCCAGGGTGCCGACCATCAGCTCGCCATGCAGCGCGCGCGCCACCGCCTGCAGGTTGTACTTGCTGTCCTGCTCGCCCAGCACCTTGCCGCTGTAGGGGTCGACGAACACGCTCAGCTCGCGCCCGCCGTCGTGCACCACGAACTGCGCGCTGCGCTCGGCGTTCAGCGGCGGCAGGTATTGCGCCACGTGGCCCTTGGGATAGGCCTGGTGCACCTCGGCCAGCAGGCTGTCGGCGCCCTGGCGATGCTGGCCGGCCTCGACCACAATCAGGTCGCGGTACATCAGTGGGTCGAGCTGTGGCTTGAACAGGTAGATGATCCCGGTGACGGCCAGGATGATCATGAACGGTGCAACGAACAGCCCGGCATAGAAGTGCCAGCGCCAGGCCAGGTTGTAGAAGGAAATCGATGGTTTGCTCATGGAGCACTCCCGTGTAGCCAAAAGGGTTAGCCCAGTCAGGCCGCGGCCATCGGCCGCGCCCCGGGGATGATCAGAAACTCAGGTCGACCTTGGTCCACAGCGTGCGCCCAGGCTCGCTCACCGCCTGCGGATCGCTGGCCGGATAGCCGAAGCCTGCGTTGCCCGCCAGGTTCAGATGTTCGGCGTAGGCCTTGTCGAACAGGTTGTCGACGCCAGCGCCCAGCTTGAGGTGCTTGTTCACCCTGTAGGCTCCGTTCAGCGAGAACACACCGAAACCTGCGCTCTTCTCATAGTCCTTGCCCACCACATTGCCGTAGTCCTGAGCGATGCGGTTCTGTGCCGCCACAACCCGCCACAAGGCTCCAGCGCTCCAGTCCTCCCGGCTGTAGGTCAGGCCCAGGCGGCTCTCCAGGGGAGGCATCTGGGGTAGCGCTTTGCCATCACTGCTGTTCTTGCCCCAAGCGTAGGCCAGGGTCGCGTCGGCTTTCCAGTTTTCCGACAGGTCATAGGCCGTGCCCAGCTCACCGCCCATGATGCGTGCATCGATGTTCCGTGCCCTGGATGTGCTCATGCCCATGATGGCGCTGCGGTAGTCGAACAGGATGTAGTCGCGGACCTGCCCGACGTAGCCCGAGGCCCAGGCGTCCAGCCGCTCACCCTGGTACTGGATGCCGGCATCGAGCTGGGTGGTCTTTTCGGGCTTGATGCTGTCGAACGCATTGACCGAACCGGCCGGGCCCGATTTGGGCGAGAACAGCTCCCAGTAGTCAGGAAAGCGCTGGGCGTGACCCAAGCCGATGTACGCAGTGGCAGGCAATGCGGCCAGGTCGTGCTCATAGCGCATGAACCCGCTGGGCAGGGTGTCGGCGCGGGTATCGCTGCGGGTCACGCTGGCCGCACGAAAGTCCTTGGCCGAGGCGCGGTCCAGGCGGGCCCCGGTGATCAGTCGGTCCCGGTCGGTGCTGTACCAGGTCAGCTCGCTGAATATGCCGTAGTTGTGAAAGTCGGCATCCTTGGTCCAGGCCTGGCCCTTGTGTGCGTCGACCCCCATGCCGCCGCGCAGACGGTGCTGGTTGGTCTGCGCATCGATGCCGCTGACCATTTGCACGTCAGCCCAGCGCCAGGTGCCCTTGATTCGTGCGCCGAGGGTGCGGCGGTCGACATTGCTGACCATCGGCATGCCCATCATCCCGCTCCCCGAGGGCGAGCGCAGGCTGTAGTTGTCCATCACGTGGTCGGCGTAGTTGTAGTAGACCTGCGCCTCGAGCTTCTCCAGCACCTCGCCCAGGTTGGACTTCTCGAAACGCAGGCCAAGACTTTCGCGCTTGAACTGCGAGCCGTCCATGCCGCGCCCGGCATAGCGGGCCTCGCCATCGCCCCTGCCAGCGGTGAGTTCAAGCAGGGTATCGGGGTCCGGCGTCCAGCCCAGGGTGGCGTCGCCGTTCCACTTGTCCCAGCGCGACGGCACGGTATCGCCGTTGCCATCGTGGTAGTCGTCGGACCGCGACTGGTTGCCGACGAAGCGGGCATAGCCCTGGCCGTTGCCGGCCGCCGCATCGAGGACCTTGTCGAAGCGCCCGTTGGAGCCTGCCAGCAGGCTGGCGTTGACCCGGCTGCCAAGCTCGCCGAATTGTTCGGGCTCACGCTCGAAGAGGATGGTCCCGGCCGACCCGCCTGGGCCCCAGACCACGCTCTGCGGGCCCTTGATAACGGTGAGGCGGTCGTAGGTCTCCGGCGAGATGTACGAAGTGGGCGCGTCCATGCGGTTGGGGCAGGCCCCCAGCATCACGCCGCCGTTGGCGAGGATGTTCAGGCGCGAGCCGAACATCCCGCGCAGCACCGGGTCGCCGTTGGTGCCACCGGAGCGGATGGCCGAGAAACCGGGGATGGTCTTGAGGTAGTCGGCGCCGTCGCTGGCCGGCACCGGCTGGCGTGGATCCTTGGGGTTGGTGACGATGGTCAATGGAGAACTGGGGGCCACGGCGGTAATGATCATCGGGCTCAGTTCGGCCGGATCCTGGGCGTGACCTTGGTGCGTGGAGTCGTCCGCCAGGGCCAGGGGCGCCAGCAGAGAGCCGCAGAGCCCGGCAAGGGCTCCGCGCAGGGGTAGACGAAACACGGGTATGCAACCAGACATAGTGATTCCAGTCGATCAGTCATGAAGGTGCGCAGGACGTTGTCCTGCGCATGCAAGCGTTTCAGACATGGATCGAGACTGGTGGGGCGCGGCTGCGGGCGCCTGGGAATACCGCTTGGCGTGCATGGCCCTGGCGGGTCTGACGCAAGAGGAGGCCGGCTTGCGACAAAGTGCCGATATTGAGCGGGCTGAGGGTCTGGGGCAGGCCTGGGCAGTTGAAGAGCAGGGAGCAATAGCCGCATTTCTCCCAGAGCACATGCAGTTGGCCATCGTTGCCGTGGCCGTGATGGCCTGTATCGGCCTGGTGATGCCCGGCTGCCATGGGCATGTCCATGGGCATGCCAGCGTGGTGGTTCATTGGCATCGACTGGGAAACCAGCGGGCCGATGAAGATCATCCACATGGCAAACAGGCTCAGCCAGCCGCCACCCATTCGCCTGCGATCAGGACGGGTTGGCCAGGGGAGGCGCTTGCGCAGTGTGCTCATGAGGAGCGCGGCTCAGGTGATCAGTGCGTGTGGGGCTGGTCCTGTTTACTGGCCGGGGGCTGCTTCTGTACGCAAACCTCGACCGTGATGTCGCCGGCCCTCTCGAAATGCAAGGTCAGCGGGAAGCGCTTGCCATCGCTGAGCAGACTGCGGTCCCTGGGCTGCATCAGCATCACGTGATAGGCGCTGGGGGCGAAGGTCAGGTCCTGGTCTGCCGGAACGGCCACGCTCTGAACCTGCTGCATCTTCAACAGGCCCGCCGCAGTCTTGATGTGCTCGTGCAGTTGCACATCGTCGCTGATCGGACTGTCGACACCAAGCAGGCGGTCGTCCTGCTGGCCATTGTTGTGCACCACGAAGTAAGCGGCGACGTTTGGCGCGTTCGGTGGCAGTTCCAGCGACCAGGGGTGGGTGATGCGCAGCTCGCCCTCGGTGTATTCGTGGGCACTGGCAAAGACGCCAGGCAGCAGCAAGGCAGCCAGGAGCAAGGTGTGCTTGAGCATGGGGTTTCTCCGGATCTGTTCAGGTTCGCAACGACAGGCGTGGTGAGCTCAGCTCAGCGGAGAAGCACGGGGATTGATCGCCGGCCATTGCTGGCGCGGCGTGGGCAGGTAGGCACGGAGCGGCATTGCTGAACCGCTTGCCAACGCCTGCGGATGGGCCAGTTGCGGTACATGCCCGGGTAGCGCCAGCATGGGCGTGGCGCCCGAGCAGCACCAGCAGTGTTGCATGTTGGAATGGTCATCGCCTTGCTGGCCGAGGTCCAGCTTGCCCATGGCCACGATCTCGGCCTTGGCCTTGCCAGAAACACTCGAGCAGAAAGCACCCCACAGCAGTTGCTCGTCCGGGCCCTTGGGGGCGGCGGACGTCAACGGCATGGCCAGCAGGTTGAACAGCACTGCAAGGCAGGCGATCCAGGCTAGGGCGGGCCGATGTGGGGTCATGGAGAGATCCGGTCAGGAATCAGCGCGGTATTGTAACGCGCAGTATAGGGAAAAATGGCCAGGGTGCGGTGAAGTGCCGCATCGGCTGTTTCCTCTGTTTTCAGATCGCCTTGTTGCGGCCCATCAATCCCCGCACGGTTTCCTGCAGGTCGGCAGGCAGCACCACCACTTTGGCGTTGTCGCTGGCCGCGAGGTTTTCCATGGCGCCGATGTAGCGCTCGCCCAGCAGGTACATGGCCGGCGTGATCTCGCTGCCCACGGCATCCCTGACCAGGCTGATCGCACGCGCGGAGGCTTCGGCGAGGCTGACCTGCGCTTCGGCATCGAGCCTGGCTGACTGCAAGCGGGCCTCGGCCTCGAGGACGGCGGCCTGCTTGGCGCCCTCGGCACGGGTCACGTCGGCCTTGCGCTCACGTTCGGCGGCGGCCTGGCGTTCCATGGCCAGCTGCATGTTCTCGGAAGGCTTGATGTCCTGGATCTCGACCGAACGTACGGTCACGCCCCAGTCTTCGGTCTGTTCGGACATCGCCTCGCGCAGGCGCGCCTTGATCTGTTCGCGGCTGGACAACGCCTCGTCCAGGTCCATGGCGCCAACGATTGCGCGCAGCGAGGTCATGGTCAGGCTGGTGACCGCGAACGAAAAATCCTGTACGCCGTAGGAGGCCTTCTGTGGGTCGACGACCTTGGCGAAGCACAGGGCGTTGGCAACGATCACGGCGTTGTCGCGGGTGATGATCTCCTGCTGCTGCACGTCCAGGATGATGTCCTTGGTGGGCAGGCGATAGGCGACCACGTCCATGTACGGAATGACGATGTTCAGGCCCGGCTTGAGGGTGCTGTGGTAGCGGCCCAGGCGCTCGACGATCCATTCCTCGCCCTGGGGCACGATGCGTACACCCTTGAACAGGGTGATCAGGACGAACGCGGCGATGGTGACTACGACGATGAGACTGGTCATGGCTCGATGCTTCCTTTTGCTGTTCAGGCCCGGGCAACCCGGGCGGTGTTGCCTTCGATGGCAGTGATGCGTACCCGCTCGCCGGAGAGGATCTCGACGTCGGCCACACAGACCCATTCCTCGTTGCCGAGGACAGGCTTCTGGAATCGCACGCGGCCTTTCTGGAACTCGGACACCGAGGCCGTCAGCAGCCCGACCTCGCCGATCACGCTGGCGGCGGTCCAACGGCTGTCGGGTGTCTTCTTCCTGAACACCTTGAACCACAGCGCCGTGGTCAAGGACGATAAGATCACCCACAGCAGCACCAGCATGTCGAGCTGCAGGTTCGGCGCCATGTAAGCGATAAGCGACACCAGCAACGCGCCGATGCCGAACCAGAGGATGAAGAAGGTCGGCAGCATCAGTTCGAGCACGATCAGCCCGAAGCCGGCTACCAGCCAGATCCACCATTGCATTTCCATATGGGCGAATTCTTCCGTGGGGAGGGGGCGATAGTGTAAGGCAGGGGGTGGCGATGGGCTATGTAAGCAAGTCTCTATCAGCTGTAGGAATATACCTCTAGGGCTGCCATCAACGCTTCGGCGGTAAAAAACTCCCGGTCCACTGCCGCCAGCTCCGGCCGCTTGAGCACCAGCACCGGCACTCCGCGCTCGCGCGCCACTTCAAGCTTGGGCTCGGTCGCGGCGCTGCCGCTGTTCTTGCTCACCAGCACGTCGATCTGCCGACGCTCGAACAGCGCACGCTCATCGTCCAGCCGAAACGGGCCGCGCGCACCGATCACTTCGCAGCGGTCGTTGCCGGGGCAAGCTTCCAGCGCGCGCAGGGTCCAGAACTGATCCGGCGGAATCTCGTCCAGATGCTGCAAGGGCTCACGCCCGAGGGTGAACAGCGGGCGCTGGAACGGTCGCAGGGCTTCGAGCAGCCCGTGCCAGTCCTCGACCTCCCGCCAGTCATCCCCAGGCTGCGCTTGCCAGGCAGCACGACGCAAGGCCCAGTTGGGAATCCCGGCCAAGCGCGCCGCCTGGGCCGCGTTGCCGCTGATCTGCGCGGCGTAGGGGTGGGTAGCGTCGATCAGCAGCGTGATGCCGGTTTCGCGCAGAAACGCGGCCAGCCCTTCGGCGCCGCCATAGCCACCCACCCTCACCTGGCAGGCCAGGTCCTGGGGCACCCGTCCGATGCCCGCCAGGCTGTAGATGTGTTCTGGCCCAAGCCTGCGGGCGATGGACAGGGCTTCGGTCACGCCGCCCAGCAGCAGGATCCGCTGGCTCATCGCACGCCCGCCCGGCCAACGATGCCGCCTTGGCGATCGATGGCGAATACCTCGACCTGTACCTGGGCCGGCACCACGCTGCGGGCGAACGCCAGGGCGTGCTGGCACACGCTATCGCCCAGTTCGACACCTGCGGCCTGCGCCATGGCCAGTGCCTGCTGGCTGGTGTTGGCGCCGAGGATGGCGGCCTGCAAGGCGGCGCCGGCGCCTGAGTCGGCGGCCCAGGCGGCGAGTTGGGGCAGGTCGATGCTGGAGTGACGGCTGTGCAGGTCCATGTGCCCGGCGGCCAGCTTGCTGATCTTGCCGAAGCCACCGCACAGGCTCAGCCGCGCCACCGGCACCTTGCGCAGGTGCTTGAGCACCGCGCCGACGAAGTCGCCCATTTCGATAAGGGCGATTTCAGGCAGGGCGTAGACCCGGCGCATGGTGTCCTCGCTGGCATTGCCGGTGCAGGCGGCGATATGGGTGTAGCCGTTGGTATGGGCGACGTCGATGCCCTGGTGGATCGAGGCGATGTAGGCCGAGCAGGAGAATGGCCGGACGATCCCGCTGGTGCCCAGGATCGACAGCCCGCCAAGGATGCCCAGGCGCGGGTTCATGGTCTTGAGCGCCAGCTGCTCGCCGTCACGCACGTTGACCGTGACCTGGAAGCCGCCCGCGTAGCCGCAGTCACTGGCCAGCTGCTGCAGATGCTCGCCGATCATGCGCCGTGGCACCGGGTTGATCGCCGGCTCGCCCACGCCGAGCACCAGGCCGGGCCGGGTCACGGTGCCCACGCCCTGGCCGGCGACAAAGCGTATTCCAGGCTCGGCCAGCAGGCGCACCTGGCTGAACAGCAAGGCGCCGTGGGTCACGTCGGGGTCGTCGCCGGCATCCTTGATCGTGCCGGCCTCGGCGCGCTCACCGTCGCGGCGGCAGAACTCCAGGCGCATCTGTACTTGCTTGCCCTTGGGCAGGGTGATCTCGACCGCGTCGCTCTCCTGGCCGGTGAGCAGCAGGCGCGCTGCGGCCAGGCTGGTGGCAGTGGCGCAGCTGCCGGTGGTCAGGCCGCTGCGCAGGGGCGCGGGCTGCTCGCGGGTCTCCTCACGCATCGGGCTTGATCGCCTCGAGCAAGGTAATCGGCAGCGCCTGGCGCCAGGTGTCGAAGGCGCCCAGGGGTTGGGCCTGGGCGATATGCACGCGGGTCAGCTCGCCGCCGTGGCGCTCGCGCCAGTCCACCAGGGCCAGCTCGCTCTGCAGGGTGACGGCGTTGGCCACCAGCCGCCCGCCCGGGCGCAGTTGTTCCCAGCACAGGTCCAGCACGCCAGGCCGAGTAACGCCACCGCCGATGAAGATTGCGTCGGGGCGTTCCAGCCCCTGCAAGGCATCCGGCGCGCGGCCACGCACCAACTGCAAGCCTGGCACCCCCAGGGCATCACGGTTGTGCTCGATGAACTGCTGGCGGCCATCGTCGGCCTCGATGGCCAGGGCGCGGCAGCTCGGGTGAGCGCGCATCCATTCGATGCCGATCGAACCACAGCCCGCGCCCACGTCCCACAACAACTCACCCGGCCGGGGTGCCAGGCGTGCCAGGGTGATGGCGCGCACGTCGCGCTTGGTCAGCTGTCCGTCATGGCGGAAGCTGCTGTCGGGCAACCCGGCAAGCGGCGACAGGCGCGGGGCGTCAGGCGCGGCGATGCAGTCGATGGCGACCAGGTTCAGCGCCGCTATCCCGAGGGCTTCCCAGTGCTCGGCGACGCCTTCGAGTCGGCGCTCTGCCGGTCCGCCCAGGTGCTCGAAGACCTGCAGGCGGCTTGGGCCGAAGCCCCGCTCGCGCAGCAGCGCCGCGATGGCCGCGGGGCTGTCGCCGTCGTTGCTCAGCACCAGCAGGCGCACGCCGCTGTAGAGGTGGCGGTTGAGCATCGCCAAAGGCCGTGCCACCAGCGACACTGTCACCACCTCCTGCAATGGCCAGCCCAGGCGAGCCGCGGCCAGGGCGCAGGAAGAGGGCATCGGCAAGATCTGCATGTCCTCGGCGTTCACCTGGCGCGCAAGGCTTGCGCCGACGCCGTAGTACATCGGGTCGCCACTGGCCAGCACGCACACTGGTTCACCGCGCAGGGCCAGGACCGGGGCGAGGGAAAACGGACTGGACCAGGTCAGGCGCTGGCCGCCGATACAGCGCGGCAGCAGCTCCAGCTGGCGCGGGCTGCCGAAAATCCGTCCGGCACCAAGCAGCGCGCGCCGGGCGTTCTTGCCCAGGCCGCCGAAGCCGTCTTCACCAATACCCACTACTGTCAGCCAGGGCGACATCCCACATCCTCATCCACGCACGCCGTTCGACAGCAGACTTTTCATGCCGCCGGACAAAGCAGGCATAATACCGCGCCTTCTACACTGAAGGGCTCTTTCACGATTGCCGGATTCCCCTTTGAAGCAGGCTCCAACCCCTGATATTTCGCCTCGCCCCTCGGCTTGCCCGGGGTTGTGGCGCATTGTCGCCGCACGCGACGGCGGGATCTGCCGGATCAAGCTGCCCGGTGGGGTATTGCTGGCCGACCAGGCCGATGCGGTGGCGGCGGCGGCCGAACGGTTCGCCAGCGGTGCCATCGAGGCGACCAACCGCGGCAACCTGCAGATCCGCGGTATCACAGGCGATCACCAGGCGCTGGTGGCGCTGTTGCTGGAGGCCGGGCTGGGCCCGCGCGAGGCGGCTGGCGACGATGTGCGCAACCTGATGCTCAGCCCCTTGGCCGGGCTGGACCGCGACATGCTGTTCGACGCCCGACCGCTGGCCGGGCAGATCCTGCAGATGCTCGAGGGCACGCCGCGCTTTCACCAGCTGTCCGCCAAGTTTGCCGTGCAGCTGGACGCCGGCGAGTCCCTGGCGATGCTCGAACACCCCCATGACCTGTGGCTGTCAGCCTTCGTCCTGGACGAGCAGGTGTGGCTGGCGTTCGGCCTCGCCGGATATCCCGCCCAGGGCCAGGTGATGGGGGCGGTGCCGCTGGACCAGGGCCTGGCGCTGGTACGGGCAGTGCTCGAGCGGTTCCTGGACCTGGCCATGCCCGAGCAATCACGCATGCGCCAGTTGCTGGCCGGCTGCAGTACCGGGCATTTCATCGACGGCCTGGGCCTGGAGATTCGCCGGGATGCCGCCGTGCTCGACTGGCGACGCACGCAGGCGAGTACGGCGTACCTGGGCACGCTGTCGCAGCGGGGTACTGGACATGCCGCGCTCGGCGTAGCCCCGCCCCTCGGCCGCCTGACGCCGGCCATGCTGCGCGGCGCCGCACGAGTGGCACGCGAACAGGGCGACGGTACCCTGCGCATGGCGCCCTGGCAAAGCCTGGTGTTGCCCAACATCGCCACTGCCTGCCTGGAGCAGGCACGGCAGGCCTTGTCCACACTCGGTCTGCTCCACAGCCCGGGCCAGCCCCTGGCCAGGCTGGTCGCCTGCGCCGGTTCCAGCGGTTGCGCCAAGGCCCAGGCCGATACCAAGGGCGATGCCCTGGCCCTGGCCGATCTGTTGCATCAGGGTGGCCCCGGCAGCGTGCACTTGAGTGGCTGCCAGCGATCCTGCGCCGTGGCCCACGTCGCCCCGGTTACCTTGCTGGCCCGGGCCCCGGGCCGTTATGACCTGTATCTGCGTGACGCTCGGGCGCCCGGTTTCGGTGCCCTGCGAGCGCGCGATCTCACCTTGCAACAAGCAGGCGCATTGCTCGACCTGCCTACGGAGCACCTTGATGATTGACTACATCCGCGATGGTCAGGAGATCTATCGCAATTCATTCCGGATCATCCGCGAGGAAGCCCGGCTCGACCGCATCCCTGCCGATCTCGAGAAGCTCGCCGTGCGGGTGATCCATGCCTGTGGCATGGTCGATGCCATCGACGGCCTGCAGTTCTCCCCGGGCGCTGGCAGCGCGGGGCGTGAAGCCCTGGCCAAGGGCGCGCCGATCCTCTGTGATGCACACATGGTCGCCGAAGGCGTGACCCGTGCCCGCCTGCCAGCCGGCAATCAGGTGATCTGCACCCTGCGCGACCCGAGCGTGCCCGGCATGGCGAGCGAGGTGGGCAATACCCGGTCGGCCGTGGCCCTGGAACTGTGGCGCCCGTATCTGGAAGGCAGCGTGGTGGTGATCGGCAACGCACCGACCGCGCTGTTCTACCTGCTGGAGATGATCGATGCCGGCGCGCCGAAACCTGCGCTGATCCTCGGCTTCCCGGTCGGCTTCGTCGGCGCTGCCGAGTCCAAGGCGATGCTTGCCGCCGACAGCCGCGGCGTACCGTTCGTGATCATGCAGGGCCGCCTGGGCGGCAGTGCCATGGCCGCGGCCGCCGTCAACGCCCTGGCCACGGAGGTGGAGTGATGCAGGTACGTGGACGTCTGCTTGGCCTGGGCGTGGGCCCCGGCGATCCCGAGCTGATCACCCTCAAGGCCCTGCGCATGCTGCGCGAGGCGCCGGTGGTGGCCTACTTCGTGGCCAAGGGCAAGCGTGGCAACGCCTTCGGCATCATCGAGGCGCATCTGCAGGCCGAGCAGACCTTGCTGGCGCTGGTGTACCCGGTGACCACCGAGGTGCTGCCGGCACCGCTGTCCTATGAACAGGTGATCAGCGATTTCTACGATGGCGCCAGCCTGGAAGTGGCCGGCCACCTGGATGCCGGCCGCGATGTGGCGGTGATCTGCGAAGGCGATCCCTTCTTCTACGGCTCGTACATGTACCTGCACGACCGCCTGGCCGATCGCTACGACGCCGAAGTCATCCCCGGCGTCTGCTCGATGCTCGGCGGCGCCTCGGTGCTCGGCGCTCCGCTGGTGTACCGCAACCAGAGCCTCTCGGTGCTCTCCGGCGTGCTGGGCCATGACGAGCTCAAGCGCCGCCTGGCCGATGCCGATGCGGCGGTGATCATGAAGCTTGGGCGCAACTTCACCAAGGTGCGCCAGGTGCTGGTCGAGCTGGGCCTGGACCAACGCGCGCTGTACGTCGAGCGCGCGACCATGGCCAACCAGAAGATCGTCGCGCTCGATGAGGTCGACCCACAGTCCTCCCCGTACTTCTCGTTGATCATCGTGCCGGGTGAAAGGTGGCAGGGATGAGTGCGCGCAAGGCCCCGGCCATCGTCGTACTCGGTCCCGGTGCCCTGGCCACGGCGCACAAGATCCAGCAGCTCTACCCGCAGGCCGTGGTCCACGGCATGGCCGGCCGGGTCGAGGACGTCGACAGTCTCTACCAGGACTTTGGCCAGACCCTGCGGGCGCTGTACCAGCAGGACACACCGATCATCGCCTTGTGCGCCGCAGGTATTGTCATCCGCAGCCTGGCCAGCCTGCTCGGTGAAAAAGGGGTGGAGCCGCCAGTCCTGGCCGTGGCCGAGGATGGCAGCGCCGTTGTGCCGCTGCTCGGCGGCCTGGGCGGGGTCAATGTCATGGCCCGCGAGATTGCCGCCGCGCTGGACGTCGCGCCCGCCATTACCACCAGCGGAGAGCTGCGTTTCGGCACCTGCCTGCTTGATCCCCCGCCAGGTTACGCGTTGGCGGACCTGGAGCAGGGCAAGCGCTTCGTCTCGGACCTCCTGGCCGGTGAAACGGTGCGCGTCGAGGGGGCAGCGCCCTGGCTTGCGCAGGTGCAACTGCCCAGCAGCGAGTCGGCCCGGCGGATCATTCATGTGGACTGCACGGCCCGGCCGACCAGCCGCGACGAACTGTTGATCCATCCACGCGCCGTGCTGGTGGCTGTCGATGCACAGGTGCCAGACCTCGCCGCGGCGGTGCGCCTTGCCCTGCGCGATGCCAACATTGCCGAGCAGTCGCTGGCCTGCCTGCTGGCCAACGAAACGGACATGGCCCAGCCTGCGCTGCTTGAAGCGGCGCGTGCGCTGGGAGTAGCCCTGCGCTTCGCGCCAGTGGCAGACAACCTCCAAGCGCTGGCGCTGGCTACGCTGGCTCAGGCCCGGATCGTGCCGCTCGACCGGCCAGGGCTGGCAATCGCTGTCGCCCCCGAGCCTGTCGACCCCGAGCGCCTCGGGCGTGCCCGCGGCCGGCTGGCGGTCATCGGCCTCGGTCCTGGCGCGGCCGAACTGATGGTGCCGGCGGTCAAGGCCGAGCTGGCGCGCGCCAGCGACGTGCTCGGCTACGAGACCTACGTGCGCATGGCCGGCCCGTTCCGCGACGACCAGGTCCTGCACTGCACCGACAACCGTGAAGAGATGCAGCGCGCGCGTCACGCGTTCGAGCTGGCGGCGCAAGGGCGCTCGGTGGTGGTGGTGTCGTCCGGCGACCCCGGGGTCTTCGCCATGGCCGCTGCCGTGCTCGAGGCCTTGCATGGCTCGGACGATCCCGCCTGGCAGCGCGTCGACCTCGAGATCCTGCCAGGAGTTTCCGCTTCGCTCGCCACCGCTGCCCAGGCGGGCGCGCCGCTAGGGCACGACTTCTGCGTGATGTCGCTGTCCGACAACCTCAAGCCCTGGACCACCATCGAACAGCGCCTGGACCTCGCCTGCCAGGCCGACCTGGTGCTGGCCTTCTACAACCCGATCTCGCGATCACGCCCCTGGCAGCTCGGGCGTGCCCTGGAGATCGTGCGAAAGCACCGCGAGGGGCAGACACCTGTAGTCCTGGGCCGGGACATCGGTAGGCCGGGACAGACGCTGAAGGTAGTCAGCCTGGACGAGTTGCTGCCAGACATGGTCGACATGCGCACCATGGTCCTGGTCGGATCGTCCACCACTTGCACCTTTGCCCGCGCCGCTGGCGGGTCGTGGGTGTATACCCCGCGCTGGTACCCGACGGCCCCCTGAGCGTGCCGGGGAAAGCCTTCGCGGCGCCCTTGGCGAATGCGCAGCCCTAGTGTGAAAGCCCCCGGATTGCGGGGGCATTGCCCACTGGAGCATTCAAGATGAGTAACGACAAGAGCGTCCTGAGCAAAGATTCCGCCTTCCTGGTAGAAAATTCCCTGATGGCATTTGGCGCTGGCATGGCCCAGCAGAGCCGCACCGACGTGAAGAACGCCTTCCATTTCGCCTCGCTGGTGGCGGGCAGGCTGCACGATCCAGAGCAGCACAGCGAGCACTGGTACGGCCAGTTCCTCAAGGTCATGCAAGACTGCGGCTGGGTGACCATGCGGCGCAACTACGAGCGCGAGGCATCATCGGCCACCAATGTCTCGGTCGGCGCCGTGGCCCTGAGGCTGCTCGGCGCAGCGGGCACGGCAGCCCTTGGCGTGTCCGCGGGCAAGGCCTTCGGCTTGCTGGCCAAGGCGGCGCTGGAGAAGCTGGGCGCGAGTCCGGACCTGAAGAATGTGTTCCTCCACAAGCGAAAGGGCAAGGCCAACGGCATGGTGGGCCTGGGCGCGTGCATTGAAACCGCCGAGGGTGAAGTGCTCCTGGTCATGGGCTGCGTCGCGGCCAAGGCGCCCGAGTCGGAAAACGACCTGCTGGGTATCGAGTGGACCATCACCTCGTCCGAGTTCTATACCGGCACGGCGGTCCTGTCCTTCAACCAGAATCTCTACGCACGAGTGCGCGACACCGTGGAGAACAAGCTCCAGGACCGCACCGCCAGCAACGTGCTGGAGTACCAGATCTGACCATGGACAAGCCACAGGCCGTAGTGCTCGGCGCAAGTCTCTTGTCCTTCCTGCCCGGCGTGGCCCGACAGCAACGCGAGGCGGTGAAACTGGCCCTGGCGCTGGCCGAGCGTGCCACCCAAGGTGCCTTCGTTGACGGGCTGATCACCGACTGGCTTGGCTACTACCGCAATCAGCTGCGGTTCTACGGCTGGGACGCGGTGCCACCTGGGGAGGCGCACGGACCAAGGGATGAGCGACGGGACATCGTGGACAAGGCCTTGGGCACCATCGCCGAGACTGGCGGGGCGCACTTCGCGCACGGAACGCGCATGGCGTTGCGCCGGCTCACGGCAGATTCGGGCAGTCTGCTGCGCTTCGAGGAGTATGCCCGCACCCATGGGCATTTCCAGCTGCTGCCGTGCGCGCCGTCTGGAAGCAGCGGCGTGGACATGGTGATCTACCACGAACGTGGCTCCAGTGCGTGGTTTTCGGCAGGTTTTCTGTCCCTTGACCGGGGCAGGCGAGATGCCAGGGCAGAGCTGGTACGCTTCAATACCCGGCTGTTCGACCAGCAGCACCGGCCGCGGGTGGAGCAGTCGCTGGTGAAGATGGCGTTGCGCAACCTGGTCGAATATCAGCTCTAGGGCCTGGGCACTGTCCTGGGCGGGAGGCGACTGGGTTCGCGCTGACTGGCCCAGTACTCGATCAGCCCACGCAGCTGTGACAGCTCCACCGGCTTGGCCATGTGCCCGTCCATGCCCGCCAGGCGAGCGCGCTCCTTGTGCTCGGTCAGGATGTGCGCGGTCAGTGCCACCACCGGGGTGCGCGGTCGGTGGGTGGAGGCTTCCCAGGCCCGCAGCTGCTCGGTCGCCGAGAAGCCGTCGAGCACGGGCATTTCGCAATCCATCAGCACCAGGTCGTACTGCTGGCGCTTCATGGCGTGCAGGGCTTCTTCGCCATTGCTGGCGGTATCGGGCGCAAGGTCGAGCTTGCCGAGCATGCCGCGGATCACCTTGGTCGAGATGGTGTTGTCCTCGGCCACGAGGATGCGAAAGTCCTCTGGGAGGTCCAGCGGCTGGGGGAGATCAGACAATGGCACTGGCGTTGGCGCCAGCAGAGCCTTGCCGCGCTGGGCCAGCTCTTCGGCCAGGGTGGTCTTGAGCGTGTAGCCGGCGACCGGCTTGGCGAGGATGCGCTTGATCCCGGCGTTGCGCGCGATGATCTTGCTCGGCGCGTTGCTGATTCCGGTGAGCATGATCACCAGGATGTCATGGTTCAGGCTCGGATCTTCCTTGATCTTGGCCGCCAACTGCATGCCGGTCATGCCGGGCATGTTCTGGTCCAGCAACACTGCGTCGAAATAGTCGCGCAGGTGAGCCTTGGTGCGCAGCAAGGCCAGGGCCTCCTTGCCCGAGGGCACGGCGCTCACGTTCATGCCCCAGGCGCTGCACTGCTGCACCAGCACCTTGCGGCAGGTGTCGTTGTCGTCCACCACCAGCACCCGCGCATCGCGCAAGGGGCCGTCGAGGTCGGCGGGGGGCTGCTCGAGGCGCTGTGGATCGAGCGGCAGGGTCAGCCACAGCGTGTTGCCCATGGTGCTGCTGGTCTTGATGCCGAACTCGCCTTGCATCAGGCCGATCAGCTGCTTGGCGATCACCAGCCCCAGATGCCCGCCAAGCTTGTTGCTGGAGAGAAAATGCCGGCTGTGCAGCTCGGCCTGCAGCAAAGCCTCGCGCTCGCCAGGCGGCATGGGGTCGCCGCTGTCCTGTACGGCGATGCGCAGGCGCGGGATTTCGCCACGCTGGTCGAGGGCCACCACCAGCAGGATCTCGCCCCGCATGGTGTTCTTCAAGGCGTTGTCCAGCAGGCTGGACAGGGCCTGGCGCAGACGCGTCGGGTCGCCGCTGACGACCCGTGGCACCTGCGGCTGGGTAAAGCTGATCAGCTCGATGTTCTGCTGCTCGGCCTTGGCACGGAAGATATTGAGGCAGTCCTCGATCAGCGCGTTGAGGTCGAATTGCACGTCATCGAGCTCGATCTGCCGGGACTCGAGCTTGGAGATATCGAGAATCTCGTTGATCAGCGTCAGCAGCTCGTTGCCGGCGCTGTGGATGGTCTGCACGTAGTCGCGCTGCTTGGTCGACAGCGCCGTGCCCAGCAGCAGCTCGGTCATGCCCAGCACGCCATTCATGGGAGTGCGGATCTCGTGGCTGATCTTGGCCAGGAACTCGGCCTTGGCGTTGATTTCGGCATCGGCGGCGGCCAGGTCGCGGCTGGCGCTGAAACGCTCCTCGTTCATCTTGCGCAAGCGTGCGCTGACCGCCAGGTTGAGTAGCATACCGCTGACCACAGTCAGCCCCAGCAGAATGCACAATAGCCATGGCGTGGGCGTGCGGGTCAGGCCGAGCAGGGCCGGGAGCAGCACCAGCCCGCCAAGGTTGAACACCAGCATTGCCGAGGTGAACAGGCGGGCCGGGGCGTAGCCCTTGTAGCTGTGGTAGCTGGCCACCACCAGCATGCTTATGCTGCCCAGGGCCAGCAGGGCGTAGGTCATCAGGTTCAACGGCAGGGTGTCGACGAACAGCAGCACCAGGCCGCTCAGGCCGGTCACCAACATCTCGATCTGCAGCAGGCGGTTGAGTCGCGGCTGCTGGCGGGCCGCGAAGAAATGCTGAGTGAAATACAGCCCGGCAAGGCCGGCCATCAGCAGCGTCAGGTAGGCCGCGGGGGTCTGCGCGGTATGCCAGGGCTGCCACCAGGGGCCCGTGAGGTTGAGCAGGATCAGGGCGCTGAGCAGC